>DZAL01000290.1 GCA_022729575.1 Thiomargarita sp. | reverse complement strand
TCGCCTTTTGGGAGTAGTAAATCCAATTTTATTGCTATTTTGCAATTGGCTCAATATTATTAATTTAACCTATTCGGTTAATTCTTAAATTCGGTGAATTTTGATTCTGACAACTGCGTAAGATGAGTTAAGTTAGTTTAAGATGGACTCATATCCCATATACTACAATTAAGCAATGGGAATACATGCTATCTATCTCATTAGAGTATAATCTAACTCATAATATAACTTTTAGTGACTATAATCACGTCACCTAGCGCGTATTTTGAAAAATTAATTTTTAACACTAATTACGGATTATAGTGATCATTTAGACCGAAAACAATTACATATACATTAATTAATGTTATTTTACCACTCTATATCATTAATTGTTAATCTGGAATTATGTCAAACCTTGCTGTTTTTTTAATTTACGAAAGCTATCACTGCGATAATTAGTTTGGAGCAGTTATTTTCAATAGAGCGTTATGAATCTCCCCCCCACCTGTTTGCAGTTTACTCACTCGCAACTGACCAGTCAACTTCAAATTGTGTAAATAGGTTAACCATAATCCCAATTGCTGGATTGATTGAGTCGAATTAGTTGAGCTAATTTCAGTCTTGGACTTAATTTCGGTAGCAGTTGGAGAGGAAGGAGGGGGTAAATAACGGTCGACGTTAACTTCATTTACCACACCTTCAAAATTGATAACAGGGGCCGAAAAATTTTGCACCTTCACCTGACCTTGTAACGTACTTTGGTCTAATTGTAGAGTTAACTGGTCTAAACTTAAATGAGACAAACTTCCCTCCACTGTCGTTATCCCCGCCATCTTACTAAGTACCTGACTATCTGCCGTTTTTGGTGCCGACAGTCCTAAACGTGACAACCAGTCACGCGGATTAAACTCAGTCACGGTTAAATTACCACGAAATTTAGTCGCTGGAAACAACGGCTCAAACGTCAGTTGACCACTCACCACTAAATTCAAAATTTGTAACGTCAACTGTGTCAACTGCAAAGTTTGAACCCATGGTCGATAGATTATCTGTGGACTATGTAATTGCATCTGACCCACCTGCAAGAGTAATTGAGACAACACGATTTCCGCCATTGACACTTTAAATTGCGTGGCGAGAGAAATGGGATTAACCGTTAATAAAGGAGGTAAGGTCGGTAATGGTTTTATCCCAAATGGACTTAAGTGACGAAAAATGGTTTCCCCTTCGTCCGCGACCAACTGCATTTCCCCTTCACCCAATGGTTGACTAAATAATTGATTAACCTGTAATTTAACCTTCAGGTTAATCCCCCAACCTTGTACTAACAACTCCGCCGTCGATAACCTGGAATGAGTGAAATCAATCAACAACTGCGGACTGTGTAACTGTATCTGGCCCACCTGCAAGAATAGCTGAGATAACACGATTTCCGCCATTGACACCTTGAATTGCGTGGCGAGAGAAATGGGCTTAACCGTTAATAGTAGAGGAGGTAAGGTCGGTAATGGTTTTATCCCGAATTGACTTAAGTGACGAAAAATGGTTTCCCCCCCGTCCGCGACCAACTGTACTTCCCCTTCACCTAAGAATTGACTAAATAATTGATTAATCTGTAATTTAATCTTCAGTTTAACCCCTGAAATCTGTATCAATAACCCCTCTGTCGATAACCTGGAATGAGTGAAGTCAATCAATAATTTGGGAAGGCTGAGGTGATTAGGTGACGCTCGGAATTGAAAATCAGTTAAACTAATAGCAGATGATGCTATTTCAAATTTGGTTTCTAATACCACCGTCTTCGCTGATTTAAATAGAATCGACAACGAATTTGACCACTTGGTTAAAGTGGTCAAATCTATCTCCGACCACAGATTTGACCACTTTTTTAGATTCGACAACTTGGTTAAAGTGGTCAAATCTATACTCAATTTTCCCGTCACCACGGGCTGAGTCAATAACTGTTTAACCATCAATTGACTATGTAAACTCATTCCTAGCGCTAATATGGATAAAGATTTTATCACCAAAGTTTGCTCAGCCCAATTGACGATTAATTGAGGAGTGCTCACTTGATGGTCATCGATTGTTATCTGTAACTGGTTTAAACTCAACACTGCGGGCGATGGCTTAACTGCTGGTTTAAATTCAAATTGAGTCTTCACCGCCACGGTCTTAACCATAGTTTGCCACCACTCCTCCGATGACTTCATAAACATTGGAAATAATGCGGCTAAATTCAACTTAACTAATTGCAATTGGCCAGTAAGTATAGGTGCCGTATACCAATTTTTAAACTGCACTTCCCCCGTCAAAATCACCGGTAACACCTGTAAACGGATGGCCGATAATTTTAAATTTGGTTGGTTGGTCAAATTTAGGGTTAACTGACTGGTTAACGAGAATTGTTGAAACCCTGGAGGAATCACTAATGATTGGGACCTGGTAGCAGAAGAGGAGGCTAATTGGACGGCTAATTGTAATGACTCGAAGCGATAATGTTGCGTGACGAAATTCCAATAGACGACACTACTCAAATTTAACTGAGTACGCCAGGGTAAAACATTGCTCTCCATGGTCATTTGAAGATGACAATTAAACGGTTGCGCTGGAGTGATGGCAGAAGTGGAGAAATTAAGTTGAGACCACCGATAATTCGATTGAGTGAGTTGGTCCTCCCACACCACCGTAGCCGCCGTCACGATTAGGCCACTAAGTTTAAAGTCGGCAATCATTAAGTTACGGCGATTAGTCGACGGGCCACCGGTTAAAGCGACCAAATCGGCCCAATTAGTTTGTCCTTTGGCATTACGTTGCAACCGCAAATCCACTTGATCTAAGACAATCGTATCAATTTCTAATTGTTGCTTAAAGAGTGGTATCACTTTTACCCGTAATTGAATCTGCTCAATGCTGGCAAATGGTGAAGAATCAAAGCCGGTAGCATTTGCTAAACTAACTTGGGTTAATTTTATTCCCAACCAAGGAAAGAGCGTTAAGGTGAGGTCTCCCTTGATAATAAACTCTCTCCCCGTTGTCGTCCTTACCCAGCGACCAATTTCAGTTTTGTAATCATTGGGGTCAAACTTGAGCAAGAAAATTACCCCCGCCAGTAAACCCAGAATGAGGCTACTACTGATTATGGTCAGAAGAATTTTAACTAAATATTTCATTGGATAATTAATGTAATGAACTCATTTTAATACTCTTCGGCCCGACGAGCATCACCCTTTACTTTATCGGCAGGATAACGCACTTCATTCAGTTGAATTTTGGTATACGCCGCCGAGATTAAATCAATATTCAACTTATCCGCTAATCGAATTAAATAGATTAACACATCAGCCAATTCATGACCAACTGCTTGTAATTTAGCCGCTGATAATTGACGACTGTCTTTCTCGGTACACCATTGAAAATGTTCAATAATTTCCGCCGCTTCCCCAATTAAAGCCATGGCTAAATTTTTGGGCGAATGAAACTGGTCCCAGTCACGATTGGCCGCAAATTCCGCTAATCGCTGGCGTAGGGGTTCAAGGTTATCTGGTGACATGATTCGACTACTCGGTGTTTTTGGTGATAAAAAAGTCTAGTATTGGAATCCAAACCTTCAGATAGATTTGGACTCCAACGCCGTAACATTCCTTAACTTAATGGCATTGACGCCAAGCGTGGGCACGAGAAAAAAGATGAACGTTGGTCGTTATCACGTAATCTGGGATTCCTGATAATTCGTCACAGTCTCCCAGCAGATGGTGACTCCATAACATAAAATCGGTTTTATATGCTTCCCAAATTTCGGTAGTTATGCAATAGGTAGTGGTCGAGGTCTCAAACCTGACAGGTCTTCGAGACCTGTCAGGTTTAAACCACTACCTGGTGCATGATCACCCAAATTTCTCGCAAACTCGGATAAATCAGATTCTCACACCAAGCATACTCTGAATTATCCACCATCAGTGCGGCCGGGGTGGGCAAATCATATAATATGAACTATTATTAAGGGATATAGATATGGTAAAGTATACAGAAAATCTTCATCAAAAGAAAGAATTAAATCATGCTAAAACTGGAACTAGATACAAAAAGGTGCGTTACCACACAAACAGAAAAATGTAGGGTGCGTTAGGCGCGTCCTTTTGCGCCGTAACGCACCATTTCAATATAAACCACAAAAAGTACAAAAATGCGTCGTGATCTAAAAAGTGCATCGTAACGCAAAAAATAATATGAAAATACAAAAAGGTGCGTTACGGCGCAAACAGACGCGCCTAACGCACCCTACGCTCGCTTTGATGGAGAATTTATATGTATTATCAATATGATATACCAACCAACCAGCAAAAAATCGTGCCCACGGACCCTCTAGCGCATTCTACTTAGTTGTCTCATACTCTTTACCACGTTTCCCGCCTTCGCGGCCTACGTCCCCTTATCACAGTTGCGTCCTGACCAGCAGTAGCGGGGTCATGGGGGTCAGAAGGTTAACTTGTTCCTAACCAGATTTTATACTTAGAGAGTAAATTCAGAAACTAACATTTGAGGATAACACAACACTATGTCTAAACCTAATCAAACTGAAACCCCAACTGATTCCCTGATAAACGAGTTAGCGGCCATTCGTGCTAAGGGTCACTTAAAATCGTTTGAAGACCTGGCACGGGAACAAGGCGTTAAACCGATGACCAACTTTGACGCCTTACTGGGGGTTTGGCCTGAAGAAGAACGTGATGATGGTTTTGAAGAAGCCGTTTTACGCTGGCGACGTGAAGTGATGGTAGGGAATGAATAACTATGGGGTCCCAACTTTTATTGGATACTTGTATAGTTTCTTACTGGTTTAAAAAACATCCATTAGCAGAGTTATATCGTCCCCTGTTTGAAGACCGATTATTAGGCTTATCATTTATCACTCTGGGCGAATTGTATCGCTGGCCTTTAATAAAAGGTTGGGGAGAGAAAAGGCATCAGGAATATGAAGAGGCTTTGAATACTTACGTGATATTATGGTGTGATGATGCAACGTGTCGTCTTTGGGCCAAAATTTCTACTTTCAAAGGACATCCAATGCCAGTGAATGACTCTTGGATTGCCGCAACAGCGTTACGTTATGAGACTCCTTTAGTCACGCACAATGTAAAAGATTTTGCCCATCTTCAGCCACTTGGTTTAAAGCTAATCACGGCTTCGCGGGCCTAACTGCAAGGAAAATTTTTGCCTGGATCGTGGGAACCACCGAGGGATAACCTCGAAGGGGTGTTATCCCTGCTTAAATATTTTGGTAGAGTAAAATCTGATGAAAGAGGGTTAGGCCGGTTGGCAACCGTATGCTTAATCCAACCGCTACCAGAATGCGGGCTTTAGCCGGTCAAGTTAACCACGCACGCCTATCGGTCTCTAGTGTTTCATGGTGGACCAAACCAAAACACGTTTTGTCCACCCTACACCGACTTAGCCGCTAACTATGATGATACTTAGCCGCTACCTCTCAAAGAGTCTAATTAACTCCAGGTACGCTCGAACTGCACGCCCCTAACCACAATATTTTACTTTTAACCAAATATTTCAAATTCCATTAGGTGGTATTTTATTGAAAAACCATATCATTCGCCTAATGGTGTTTGAAGCCACCAATGAGGTAATTACTCAATGGATACCCGATTAGATTATCCACAGCGGAAGTTTCTACTCCAGTGGTGCCGGCGGCAACGGCGGAAGTTTCTACTCCAGTGGTGACAACACCACCAGCGGAAGTTTCTACTCCAGTGGTGCCGTCAATCCCGGCTGGAGCCTCTACTCCGGTGGAAACGGTTAGTCCAAGTGTGGTAGAGACTCCGCCGGTGACTCCGACACCCGTGCCGGTAATTCCGATTGCCGCACTGATACTTGGTGGTGCCTCCTCCTCCTGCGAGACCACCGGCACCATTAATCAAGT
>DZAL01000089.1:2296-22744 GCA_022729575.1 Thiomargarita sp. | reverse complement strand
CCCACAGAAAGATTGGAATAATTAGCCTTCCAAGCCCCCACCGCCAACTCAAACTGCCCCCTCTGAAAATACCCCTCCCCAGCATCCCCCTCCTGCGCCACACCAACCCCCGCCCAAACCACCCACACCAACACCCAAAAACCACGAATAATCATACCCATAAACTTTTCCCCTTAAAATTGAAAGTAAATCATAGACAATGAATAACTCATAATAACTCTAAAAAAATCACCAGTCAACTTTTTTAAAAAATTCCAACGTAAACTTGCCAAAATTCTAAGTGTTTAAGACCTAGTTTTGACACGGACCCAGCGAGGCTTTGAATCCCTTACCATTTTGATGACCTTTTTGACCAAACCGCGTCGGCACAAAAACTGACAATAACTCAATCGTGACCCATAAGAATGCCACCCAACACGACCCCAAAGGTTCACCCCTCAAAGCCATCACGGGTCGGCTAAGACCAAACCGATTATCTCGGTAAATAAATTTTGAGTTTTTCTAACCACTGCATCGTTTCCGAATAAGACGCAATGACTCCCAAAGACTCCGCCCGTTGCAACAATACAGCAGTTTTTAAGACCGGCAAACCAAGTTCAGTTGCCTCATTTTGCGCTTTCCTATCATCCATCAGTAACAAATCAGCTTGCTTCTCCACGGCTAACTTAATTACACCTTGTTCACCAGGCCCTAACACCCTCTTAAAAGTCAATGGCGTGTGTGGTTCGACGACTTGCAAATAATTCTCCGCTATCGCAGTTAAAATGGCCTCCTGCTGAGGAATGAGGTGACTTTGTAGCACGGTTTCCTGAAATACTGAAGTAGGAATATAAACCTGCTTAAACAAGTGCTGGAGAATCACTAAACCGTCGATTTTAGACAAAGCAATTAACGGACTCGAATGGCAAACTACTCTCAGGTTCGACTTTCCATTCTTAACTGATTCTCCAACCACGTTTGTTCTTGCTGAAGTTCGGTAGCTAATTCCTCTGGTGTGCCATTAATAAAAGAAATTTGCCGGGACCCCAGGACCTCTAGCAGAAACTGTTCAGAAGTTAAGCCCAGCAATTCCGCACCTTGACCCAGTGACACATTCCCTCTCTGAAATTCCTGGGCCCTAAAATCCTCAGAGACCGTTTGCCTAAGTTGTTCCATAGTTGGATAGGGTTGACACAGGTGGTCGGGGAGGTCTAAAGTAAGTGTTGGCATATCTAAAAATCTCCTAATCAAGTAGACCATGATTCATCAGGTATAGTAATATTCGTCCGAAATTGTACTATTCCCTCTGGAGTGCAATAAGAATTATTGCACCACCGTTTGCAATAATCCTTATTGCACTCCAGAGGGCAGGTACAATTTTACCTGAATATTACTATAAACCATGAATAACCCATAATAACTCCAAAAAAATCACCAGTCAACTGTTTTCAAAAAAATCAACGGTAAAATCGCAAAAGTTCTAAGTGTTTAAAGCCTGATTTTGAGACGGACCAAACCTGGCGATAGAATCCTTACCGTTTGGATGACTTGGTTGACCAAACGGCGAGGGACTGGGCGTGGTGAGAAACACCCCGTTAAGGGAGGTTATTCCACAAAGCACTCACACCCGCAGGAGGTGTGCTAAATCCAATTCCTAAACGTCCGCTTGACACGGGGCCAACAGGACGCTTAGGACACCAGGTCGGCCTTGGTCAATGCGACTGTTGACTCTTTAACTTCGTCAAATAGGCTTCAATTTCGTCGGGTGACAGCCCTTGCAAGCGTTGGTCGGGCGACAGGCGTTGCAACACGTCGTCGTGGAAAAAGCGTTGCAATACCTCGTTGGGCGACAGCCCTGCTAATCTTGCCTCTACCAATAAATCATGGAGAAAGTTTCGCCGGTGTTCTTTTTCGGCAGGCGAGAACCCTTGCCAAGATTGTTCGGGCGTAAACCCTGACAAAGGCAATTGCTGTTCTGGGGTCTCTGGCATCAACGCTTGTAAGCGTTCTTCGGGTGATAACTGACTTAACCAGGAACTTAAAAAAATGATTGGATGGGAGGACAAATGTTGACTCTTTAGCTTCAGCAAATAAGCTTTCACTTCCTCCAGGGAGAGGTCTGGTTGGTCGTGATCCTGCCAATTTTTCTGCAATACCTCTTCGAACGGCCAGTGTAGCAACACCTCGCCGAGGGTAAAACGTTTCAACGCCTCCTCGAGTGACAGCGCCTGCAACTGTGCTGGCGACAGCTTAGTCATTAACCGGTCTTCCAAAATCATCCCCTGAAAAATCTCTTCCTTGGTGTAATCTCTCACATAATCTGCTATCGTGTAAGACATGATGAGACCCTTAAAATTATAATTTTCAGCATGGATTTATCTAATGAAGCAAGGTGGGTGAGGTAGGGATAACTCTGGTGGTTGCCCCTAGCATCCTGTCACCCATCTTACCCCCTTCCCTTAACGTGTGGTCAAGCAGACGCTTGGGATTCTCAGTCGGTTTTGGTTAATGCGACCGTTGACTCTTTAACTTCAACAAATAGGCTTCAATTTCGTCGGGCGACAAACGTTGCAACACCTCGTCGGGCGAAAAGCGTTGCAACACCTCGTCGGGCGAAAAGCGTTGCAACACCTCGTCGGGCGACAGCCCTTGCAACCGTTGGTCGGGCGAAAACCGTGGCAACACTTCGTCGGGCGAAAAGCGTTGCAACACCTCGTCGGGCGAAAAGCGTTGCAACACCTCGTCGGGCGACAGCCCGGTTAATCTCTCCTCGACGGTTAAGCTCTGGAGAAAGTCTTGCTGGTAATTTTTCACATACTCTTCGACGGTATAAGACATAATCAAATCCTCCAACAGATAACGTTTAAATAACTTGTTGACGACCGAACTCAAGCGCAGTTGTCGCCATTGATAATTCTTTTGACCATATAACACTTTCTCCGCGTTGGCACTGAATAACTGCCAAAACGCATTATTAGGTGTCTCAGGAAACTGGTTTAACACCAACACCCGAATCGGGTGACAACACTCGACTTCATAAACCCCCGCTTGGGTCTTGGTCAACCGCTGGTCCAAGTTAGCGGGATAACGGGTGCTGGCCGCATACAGCCGAAACTCCTCTTCCGGCCGTAAATGATTGAGGTCCGGACTTACTAATTTGCGATACGCGATGTAATAACCCACCAACTCTTTCAGCGTCCATTTATCGAGAGTTTCTTGATGCGATTTATACGTCAGTAAATTGTGCTTGGCCAAATTGTCCAAACCGTCTGGAAGTGACGTCACTGGTGGACCTTCGGTTTGTTCCACAATCGCCACATCTAAAAATTGTTGTTGTGTCGACACATCTTTTTCCAATTCGATTCGGTAATTGGAATTAGTAAACAGGTCGGTTAGGGCCAGGCCAAAAATGCGGTGCCAATCTATCATGACAAGAACCTCAAAAGTAGGTCAATTAATTATTTTTGAAAGTCTGAAAACGACTACACCTTCTATTCTATAACACCCCCCACTCAAAAGTCAAGCCCGCCCGTTACCGACCTGTATGCCTACCACAGTCTCTCTAACCAGGAAGAACAAACCAGGGGTAACGAGAGGGTAAGTCAAACAGCGTGGCGAGTCAACTGTGGCGTTAAATTTCCAGACACTTGCCAGAAATTCCACGGGCATCTTACGGTCTTGGTGACTGTTTTGACCAAACCGCGTAGGAACGAAAACCAACATGGACACGGTTTTTGAGGTCGGCTGGTTTAAACGACTTGGTCACCCTCTTCAAAAGGGTTTAACCGGAATGGATTAATCACCGTGAGACCTTCTAAAATTCGGCCATCCTGAAAATCCTCGCTTAAGAGATGAGTGACTCCTGCATGTTTAGCGGTGGCCCAAATCAGTGCATCCCAAAACGACAAAGAATGTTCACTCGTCAAAGTCATCGCCAGGTTAAGGCAGTTTGGCGTAGCGGCCACTACAGGAAACAACTCTTGCCAATCCTTGACTGGTTGGAAAGCCTCCGTCAGTGGCATTTTGCCTTTGCGAGTGGTGGCAGAAAAAAACTCACCCAGCACTTGCAACGTTAACACACAATCATAATCAACCGCTTGATTAACTATATTAACTATGGTAAGCGCCTTCTGATGTTTATCAGCATCCGTTTTTGTATCAATGGCATAAATCAAGAGGTTCGTGTCCAGTGTCTAACGAGGCTTATTCATAAAAAGAGTCCCGTGTCAGACCTGAAATCCCCAAGGGATAACCACGTTTCATGCGGTCCAGGGTTCGCTGTCGGGCAACCCACTGTGAAGGAGTGAGAACTCTCGAAGGTCTGGGTGCGATTAATTTCGCTATGGGTTGTTCCTGTTGCAAAATCACCAATTCTTCACCCTGGAGAAGGGCTTGTATATAATGAGAGAGTGATTGATTAGCTTCATGCAATTGCCGATAAGTGGTCAAGAGAATGTCTCCTTTAGTGAGTGTCACTGGTAAATGTAATTAACTTCGGCACCTGTGCCAGTTCGTTCGGTGGTCGGCGGATTTTGGTCAACCAGCGTTTCCTTCCAAACCCACCAAGCCTCCCGCAACCGCCCTAACTGTTGATAAGCAGTTGCTAAACCCGGCAATTGCCCCACAGAAAGGCTAGAACGATTTGCTTCCCATTCATGCACCGCCAACTCAAACTGCCCCCTCTGAAAATACCCCTCCCCAGGGTCACCCTCCTGCGCCACACCAACCCCCATCCAACCCCCCAACACCAACATCAAAAAACCACGAATCATGATACTCATAAACCTTTCCCCTTAATTTGATAGTGAATGATAAAGAATGAATGACCGATGATAATCAATACAAAAACTCAAGAGTCAAATTTAAAAAAATTAATCTTAATGGTAAAGTTGCCAAAATTTTGGGTATTCAAAAGGTGGTTTGGGGGGCGGATGCCACTGAGTGTCCTGTTTGACACCTATTGACGAATGCGGCTTGCGGCCCGACCACGCCAGCCTAAATTACCAATCAATCCATGGTCATCACCCCCAAATAACCGTTTCAATCACCTTCACGGTCAGCACCTGGTAACGCGGCTATGAGACTACTTATGGGTAAATAAAGTGACAAAGGTTGGTCAATTAATGCCCGAAAACCATACTTTAGATAAAACGCTTTCGCCTTCTCATGTTTAGCGTCAACCAGAATACTAAAGAGGCCAATTTCTTTCGACAAATTTGCACAACGCCACAGCGCATCTTTTAGCAACAGTTCCCCTAAACCAGTTCCTTGTCGCATTTTGTCCACCGCCAACCGCCCAATTCTAGCCACTGGAATTGGATAAGTGGGCAACTTTTTTCGCCATTCTGGTGGCAAACTACCATGCGTAATGCTACCTGTACTCAAAGTATAAAATCCCCAAATTTGATTAGGTAGTTCCGTGGCAACCATGACATAAGTTCTACTTAAACGATGCCTGGCATGTTGATTGGCAAATTTTTGCAGATAACTATTTAGTTCAGACTCACCACAATCAAACGCGGCACGGTCATGTTCACGATGCAGAAGTTCAACTCTCCAAGTTAAATCCACCACGGTTACCCTCAACTTATCGTGTTAGTTTGCATCAATTGTCTCAGCGACTCATTGGGTGTCGGATTTTCCAGCAATGAGGCTTGAAATTGTTGCCAATCGGAATCAGACAACACGAGAGTCTGTTTATTCCGTTCGGCAAGGAGGTCTTTGGCAGATTCATAAGCGCATTCGAGAATAAACGCATTGACCGGCAACTTAACAAGTTCTGCCGCTTGAGTTAGCGTATTCTTCACTGCGACGGACACGCTTAGGTCTATTCGTTCTAAAGAAGTTTGGTTAGGATTCATTTTTTTGGATGAGGGTGAGAGAGTGGATGATAGCGATTAGACCAATTTGAGTTTGAGAGTGAATAATCGACAATGAATGACCCATGATACTCATCAGAAAATCAAGAGTCAAGTTTAAAAAGATTAATCTTAATTTTAAAATTGCCAAAATCGAATTTGCCCTGACGCACCTTTGCCAATTTTCAGTCTTAACTTGTAAAAAGTCCACCCTTTCGGCAACTCTACCCCCGGCAAAGGTTCCAGAGAAGCCTCTTCAGGATAGGGATTTTCCAGTAAATTTTCTAAAATTTCTCCCAAATAAGTCGTAAAATTCTGATTTCTGAGATATGGCAGAGAAATTTTGCCATACATCTTGGCCAATTTTCGAAAGGAACGCTCAAAATTAGCCGACGATTTAAGTGAGAAGTGAGTGGAGCCAATCATGGACCTCTCCTTTTTGAAGAGGCTTCGAAGCACCCGTGAATGGAACTTCCTCAATCAATTTCGACAAAGTCGGCTGATAGAGCGGATGTGTACGTTCAATCCACTCTAACTTTTGTAACCCCAAAGCTTTCAGGTCATTCAATAAAATCGTTGCTTCGGACCTAGCGGTGGGGGGCAAATTTTGTCGGGCTTTCTGCCACGGAAATTCAGAATGGGTCATGCCACTTAAACGATAAGCATGATAACCGCCGAAAGATTCCCAAACTTCCTCTAACACCGCCCGAGTTTCTTCATTCAGATTGGCCAAACCCGTCCTCTCAGGAATGGGCAACTGTTTGGCTTCAAACTCACTATAATAACGGTAAGCCGCAGGACACACGGGCCCATAACGCCAGGCTTGAATTTCCTCTTCAAACAACGGTTCGTCATATAACGCTAAATAGAGGCTTTGTGCATAGTAAAGGAGTTTCTGAAGTTTCAGATTAGTGAGTTCCGAGTCAACCCCGTCCTCATACGCACGTACCATAAAATAATTGGCTATCAGTTGATAAGCGACCATAAGTACAATCTCCTCAGATTATCTAACATACTCCATTCAAAAGTCAAGCCCACCCGTTACCGACCAATACGAAAGTTCGTGCTATCCCCTTTTCAATATGCGGTCGTGCCGTTTGCTGTAAATAATGATTCAGTGCCAACTGACCACAGTCGAAAGCCTGACGGTCATGACCTTTGCTTAATAACTCAATTCGCAACCTGACCTAGCATCGCCTGATGTCGTTGAAAAGCCGCAATTAATTGTTCATTTGGTGGTGGTGGATGGTCCAACGCCTGGTAAAAGGCTTCCGTATCCCGTTGACTTAATTCCATCACTCGCGGTTCGGCAATCAGACGTTGCGCTTTCTCCACCGCGGCTTGAACCAGAAAATCTTCCAGACTGGACCGCCCGGCCAGCACCGTGGCTTCTTCTAACAGACTCAAAGCCGAGACGGGCAACCGCGCGGTTACTGGTTTACGTGGGTAGTTACTCAACCTGAGTTCATCCTTAATTATGTAAATTGAAAGACCAAATCCCCAAACACGATAATACTCATCTTAGTCTAACACACCCCGGTCAAAAGTCAAGCCCGTCCGTTACCGACCCGCGCACTTGCCACGGTCGGTCTAACCAGACAGAATCAACCAGGGGTAACGATAGGGTAAATCAAACAGCGGACTCGCACAAAGCTACGCTTTGGACTCCTGGTTGGAGTTGGTGCTGGTTAATGCGACTGTTGACTCTTTAACTTCGATAAATAGGCTTCAATGTCGTCGGGTGATAGCCCGTGCAAGCGTTGGTCTGGCGAAAAACGTTGCAACACCACGTCGGATGGCAACTCTGCTAACCTCTCCTCGACCGATAAGTCCTGGAGAAAGTTTTGCCGATACTCTTTCATGTAATCCGCCATGGTGTAAGACATAATACCCTCCAACTGATAGTGTTTAAATAATTCGTCGATAACGGAACTCCAATTGAGCAGTTGCCAATCATAATTCTCTTGACCATATATAGTAATATCCTTATCCAGTTGTCCCATAATGAGTTTGGCCAGCCAGTAGGGATAACACCCCTTCGAGGGGTGTTATCCCTCAAACTTTAAGTACAACGGTGGGTGAATATTACTATAACACTTTCTCCGCGTTGGCACTGAATAATTGCCAAAACGCATTGTTGGGTGTCTCAGGAAATTGGCTTAACACCAACACCCGCATCGGATGTGCAAACTCCAACTCATAAACGCCCGCTTGACGTTTGGTCAACAACTTGCCCAAGTTAGCTGGATAACGGGTACTGGCCGCATACAGCCGAAACTCCTCTTCGGGCCGTAAATGATTCAGGTCCTTACTCCGCCCACTTAGCCAAGTCGTGTGGGCAAGTGTGTCTTGGCCCAGCCAGGCCTTCCGTATTGGTGGGTAACGAGAAACCTGTGGCCTACTTTACTTGACTACCGCCTTCAAAATGATAATTTTCAAATAACCAGTGAAGCAACCCAATTCTCCACAATTAAATCCGGGACCCGGACAAATTCTTTGACATTATTAGTTACCAAGATATAACGTTTGGTCAAAGCGTGTGCGGCAATCCATAAGTCATTAGCCCCAATTGGCCTCCCTTGTCTTTCCAAATTGGCACGAATACGCGCATAATAACTGGCAGTTTCTATAGGAAGTGGCAACGCTGGCAGGAATCGCCATAGATTCTGTAAAGCATAGTGTGCTTTTTCCGCATGTTGGCTTTTTTCTATGCCTAAATAAAGTTCTCCTAACGTAATCAGAGAGATGGCGGCTTCACCTGCCCGTAACTCACTAAATTTTTCAAAGACCCTTAGTGGTTGTTGCTTCACAATGTAAATACAGATATTGGTATCTAGTAAGTAACGTACCTGTGTCATAACGGTTCTCGTTCTTCTGGAAATCCATCTTGACGTGGTTCCTCAAAACCCTCGGCGGGCAGTTGAGTGAACCAATAAAAGGCTTCCGCCAAAGAGTTGTCAGGAAGTGGCGAAAGGATGCGGAAACGTTGTTGCAAAAATACGGCAAAATGTAATAACTCCACCTGTTGAAGAGGTGAGAGCTGCTGGGCAATTTGATAAATTTGAACATTGGTATTCATAACCACCTCTGTTAAAGCGCAATCATTTGACTGGTTTGAAGATTCTACTCACCTATACTTTGGTTGGCCAAGTACAGTGGGCAAGTGTTTTTTTGCCCACCAATCCATTTCTGTCGCCCCTTACCTGACTGGTTAATGTAACAGTTGATTTTTTAGCTTGGCTAAATAGGCTTCAATTTCGTCGGGCGATAAATGTTGCAACACCTCGTCGGGCGATAGCCCTTGCAACCGCTGGTCGGGCGACAGCCCTGCTAACCTTTCCTCGACCGATAAGTCCTGGATAAAGTTTTGCCGATACTCTTTCATGTAATCCGCCATGGTGTAAGACATAATACCCTCCAACTGATAGTGTTTAAATAATTCGTCGATAACGGAACTCCAATTGAGCAGTTGCCAATCATAATTCTCTTGACCATATAACACTTTCTCCGCGTTGGCACTGAATAATTGCCAAAACGCATTGTTGGGTGTCTCAGGAAATTGGCTTAACACCAACACCCGCATCGGATGTGCAAACTCCAACTCATAAACGCCCGCTTGACGTTTGGTCAACAACTTGCCCAAGTTAGCTGGATAACGGGTACTGGCCGCATACAGCCGAAACTCCTCTTCAGGCCGTAAATGATTGAGGTCCGGACTCACCAATTTGCGATAAGCAATGTAATACCCCACCAATTCTTTCAAAGCCCATTTATCGAGAGTTTCTTGATGCGATTTATAGGTCAGTAAATTGTACTTGGCCAAGTTATCTAAGCCATCTGGAAGTGGTGTCACTGGCGGACCTTCAGTTTGTTCCACAATCACCACATCTAAAAATTGTTGTTGTATCGACACATCCTTTTCCAATTCCACTTGGTAATTGGAATTGGTAAAGAGGTCGGTTAGGGCCAGGCCAAAAATACGGTGCCAGTTTATCATAGAGATACTTTAGCGCACCTTACGCCACCAGACGTTTCGCCTATCTCAGATGTTGGTATTGGCCCTGCGGCCCAAACCACCCACACCCACCTCCCCAACCACCGAATAACCATACTCATACACCTTTCCCCTGGTTTGATAATGAATAGTGAAAAATAAATAATAACTCCAAAACCACCGCTAGTCAACTCAACTTATTTTAACCCCTCAAAATACCACGAAGAATTGACCGAGTCAAGACGGTCAGACACCATTATGATATTTGTGGAAATAGTTTCTCGTTGCCACGCACGGGCTTGGACCAGCGCCCGAGTTTTTT
Organism: Thiomargarita sp.; assembly: GCA_022729575.1. GTDB lineage: Bacteria > Pseudomonadota > Gammaproteobacteria > Beggiatoales > Beggiatoaceae > JAABRD01. The sequence goes on along the minus strand of DZAL01000089.1, from coordinate 12,591 downwards.
TCGCCAACTGTTTCGCCACCTTTCCAGACTCTTTCCCAGAAGTGCCACGCGGACAAAGCTACGCTTTGGACTCCTGGTCCGTGGTCCGTGCGGGTTAATGCGACCGTTGAGTCTTTAACTTGGATAAATAGGCTTCAATTTCATCGAGTGAGAACTGTTGCAACACCTCGTCGGGTGACCAGCGTCGCACCACGTCGTCGTGGAAAAAGCGTTGCAATACCTCGTTAGGCGACAGCCCTGCTAATCTTGCCACGACCAATAAATCATGGAGAAAGTTTCGCCGGTGTTCTTTTTCGGCAGGTGAGAACCCTTGCCAGCATTGTTCGGGCGTAAACCCTGACAAAGGCAATTGCTGTTCTGGGGTCTCTGGCATCAACGCTTGTAAGCGTTCTTCGGGTGATAACTGACTTAACCAGGAACTTAAAAAAATGATTGGATGGGAGGACAAATGTTGACTCTTTAGCTTCAGCAAATAAGCTTTCACTTCCTCCAGGGAGAGGTCTGGTTGGTCGTGATCCTGCCAATTTTTCTGCAATACCTCCTCGAACGGCCAGTGTAGCAACACCTCGCCGAGGGTAAAACGTTTCAACGCCTCGTCGAGTGACAGCGCCTGCAACTGTGCCGGCGACCGCTTAGTCATTAACCGGTCTTCCAAAATCATCCCCAGAAAAATCTCCTCCTTGATGTAATCTCTCACATAATCTGCTACCGTATAAGACATGATGAGACCCTTAAAATTATAATTCTCAGCATGGATTTATCTAATGAAGCAAGGTGGGTGAGATAGGGATAACTCTGGTGGTTGCCCCTAGCATCCTGTCACCCATCTTACCCCCTTAACGTGTGGTCAAGCAGACGCTTGGGATTCTCAGTCGGTTTTGGTTAATGCGACCGTTGACTCTTTAACTTCGTCAAATAGGCTTCAATTTCGTCGGGCGATAGCCCTTGTAGCCGTTGGTCTAGTGAAAAGCGTTGCAACACCTCGTCGGGTGAAAAGCGTTGCAACACCTCATCGGGCGACAGTCCTTGCAACCGCTGGTCCGGCGAAAAACGTGACAACACGTCCTCTGGCGCCAAATACTGCAAATGCGCCTTGGTATATTCTCTCACTGCATCATCGACCGTATAAGACATAACAATACCCTCCATAAGGTAATATTCCAACAATTGATTTAACCAGAAACTTAACTTGGACCGTTTCCACTGATAATGCTCTCCTCCATAACGCACTTTTTCCTCTTTGGCACTGAATAATTGCCAAAACGCATTATGCATTATTCGGCGTCTTGGGAAACTCACCTAAGACCAAAATCCGAATCGGGTGACAACACTCCACATCATAAACACCAGTTTGGCGTTTAGTCAATCCCAAGGGCTTCTCCAAGTTCATCGGATAACGGGTGCTCGCCGCATAGAGACGAAAATCCTCCTCTGGGAGTAAGTGGTTAAGGTCCGGACTCACCAGTTTACGATAAGTCGTGTAATGACCCACCAATTCTTTCAAGGCCCATGGATTCAACGTTTCTTGAAACGATTTATAGGTCAACAAGTTGTGCTTGGCCAAATTTTCCAGGCCCTCTGGTACGGGTGTCAACGGTGGCCCTGCGGCTTGTTCTATAATCACCACATCTAAGAATTGTTGTTGGATGGATAAATCTTTTTCTAATTCGACCTGGTATTTGGTATTGGTAAACAGGTCGGTTAGGGCCAGACCAAAAATACGGTGCCAATCGGTCATGAGAATCTCCTGGAATTGGGTTCACGAGAAAATTTCCGTGGGCGTTCTTCCCAGAACTTCAAAGCGACGTTTGGAACGCCTTACCGTAGCCGTGGTCCAACTTGTCAACACTAACAACTGAACGAATCTCATCACCATTCCCCTTAATTATGTCAATTGACAGAAAAAATCCCCAAACACGATAATACTCATCTTAGTCTAACACACCCCGGGCAAGAGTCAAGCCTGCCCGTCCCTCAATCCAGAATCAACCTAACTCTTCACCAAACCCTTGGAGTCTAAACCCACTCCATTTCCACTCAAACATATCAACATTCTCAATTACTTGACCTGCGCAAAGCCTCCTGTAACTGTGATACCAACAAATACATCTCCAATGGTCGGTCTGGTAAAGACTGAAACCCAAAACGCTGATAATAATGTTTAGCTACCTCGTCCTTAGCATCCACAAAAAATCCTACAATCCCGGCATTTTCGGCAATCGTTAGCGTCTTTTTCATCGCCTCTACCATCATTATTTCGCCCATTCCTTGGTTTTGATAACGTCTGGAAACGGCCAACCGTCCTAATTTGACAATAGGCACTTTCGACGGATATTTTTTGGACCAGACTGGAGGCAAATAATCAGTATGTAATTCGCACAACAACAGAGTAAAGAAACCGATAATTTCCTCGGGCAAATTCTCATTCACTAACACGAAAGTTCGTGCTATCCCCTTTTCAATATGCTGTCGTGCCGTTTGCTGTAAATAATGATTCAGCGCCGCCTGACCACAGTCGAAAGCCTGACGGTCATGACTTTTGGTCAATAACTCAATTCGCCGCATGACCTAGCATCGCCTGATGTCGTTGAAAAGCCGCAATCAATTGTTCATTAGGTGGTGGTGGATTATCCAACGCCTGATAAAAGGCTTCCATATCCCGTTGACTTAATTCCATCACACGCTGTTCGGCAATCAGACGTTGCGCTTTCTCCATCGCGGCCTGAACCAGAAAATCTTCCAAACTAGACAGCCCGGCCAGCACTGTGGCTTCTTCTAGCAGAATCAAAGCCGAGACGGGCAACCGCGCGGTTACTGGTTTACGTGGGTAGTTACTCAACATAAGTTCCTCCTTAACTATGTAAATTGACAGAAAAAATCCACAAACACGATAATACTCTTATTAGTTTAACACACCCCAGTCAAGAATCAAGCCTGCCCGTTACCGACCCGCGCACTTGTCACGGTCGGTCTAACCGGGCAAAATCAACCATGGCTAACAATAGAGTCATTCCAAAACCGTAGCGAGTCAACTCCTTCATCAAATTTGAAGATACCCGCCAGGAGTTCCAAGCGTCACGTTGGACTCATGGTTGGCGCGGGTTAATGCGATCGTTGACTCTTTAACTTCGTCAAATAGGCTTCAATTTCCTCGGGCGAAAAGCGTTGCAACACCTCGTCGGGCGATAGCCCTTGCAACCGCTGGTCCGGCGAAAAACGTGACAACACGTCCTCTGGCGCCAAATACTGCAAATGCGCCTTAGTATACTCTCTCACATAATCATCGACCGTATAAGACATCACAATGCCCTCCAAATGGTAAGATTCAAACAATTGGTTTAACAAAGAATTCAAGTCAGATTGTTTCCATTGATAATGCTCTCCTCCATAACGCACTTTTTCCTCTTTGGCACTGAATAACTGCCAAAACGCATTGTTGGGGGTCTCGGGAAATTGGCTTAATACCAACACTCGAATCGGGTGACAACATTCGACTTCATAAACCCCCGCTTGCGTTTTGGTCAAGAGCTTGTCCAAGTTAGCGGGATAACGGGTACTCGCCGCATACAGCCGAAACTCCTCTTCCGGCCGTAAATGATTGAGGTCCGGACTCACCAACTTGCGATAAGTCGTGTAATGACCCACCAATTCTTTCAAGGCCCATGGATTCAACGTTTCTTGAAACGATTTATAGGTCAACAAGTTGTGCTTGGCCAAATTTTCCAGGCCCTCTGGTACGGGTGTCAACGGTGGCCCTGCGGCTTGTTCTATAATCACCACATCTAAGAATTGTTGTTGGATGGATAAATCTTTTTCTAATTCGACCTGGTATTTGGTATTGGTAAACAGGTCGGTTAGGGCCAGACCAAAAATACGGTGCCAATCGGTCATGAGAATCTCCTGGAATTGGGTTCACGAGAAAATTTCCGTGGGCGTTCTTCCCAGAACTTCAAAGCGACGTTTGGAACGCCTTACCGTAGCCGTGGTCCAACTTGTCAACACTAACAACTGAACGAATCTCATCACCATTCCCCTTAATTATGTCAATTGACAGAAAAAATCTACAAACACGATAATACTCTGATTAGTAAGTGCTGAAGCAGAAATTTTGCGGTATTTTCCCTCACCCCGCCCAGAGGCAATGCCATTAAGTTAAGCCGGCCAAAGAAACCTTGAAGGTCTAAAACCAGACCTTCAAGGTTAAAACCTGACCGCGGGATTCCTTAACTTAATGGCTGTGAGGGAGAGGGAGAGGGAGGGGGAGACTACCGAAAATTTCGCGGTTGCTGACCTAGTTGTGCCACATCTAAAATCAATACAATTTTACCATTGCCTAATTCGGTAGCTCCGGCAATGCCTGGTACCTGCACTAATGAATCATTTAATGGCTGAACGACGATTTCATGTTTGCCTAATAATCGCTCTACCACTATCCCCACTCCACTATCACCGCCCACGACTAACACATAAAACTTTTTTCGAGACGGGGTTACGGGTATTCCAAAGACCTGCGTTAAATGCACTAACATCAAAATTTCCGAGCGATGTGCAATGATTTCATTATTTTCTAACTGAGTGACCGCTGTCGTTTCTACTTCTATCACTTCTCGAATGGACAATTGCGGTACCGCAAAATGTTGCTCACCCGCCGCCACAATTAACGCATCGACAATTGCCAAGGTGAGAGGTAATTGAATGGTAAATTTAGTCCCTTGTCCAGCTTTGGTGTCTAAAGTGAGAAAACCGCCTAACAGAGAAACCGTATTTTTGACTACGTCCATTCCTACCCCTCGACCACTGTTTAAATCGGGACAAGATTGAGTCGTAAAGCCGGGCCGACATAATAATTCCAATAATTCTCTGGTTTGCAATGTCGCGTCCGCGGCCAATAATTGCTGACTACGAGCTTGCACCATCACTTGTTCTATCGCAATGCCTTGACCATCGTCTTCTACTTCCACTATCACCGCTTCCCCAGCGGTGTAGGCTTGTAAGCGAATAATACCTTCTGCCGGTTTACCTTGCGCTAATCTTTCGACCGGGGTTTCGATACCATGACTGACGGCATTACGAACGAGATGTAATAACGGATCCATCATCCGATCAACCACCAGTTTATCAATTTCGGTTTCTTGTCCTTGTAACTCTAGTTTAACTTGCTTCTGCGTATCTCGAATTAAATCACGGACCACAAACTTCATGCGCTCAAATGCTGTACCCATGGGCACCATTCGTACTCGCATCACCCCTTCGCGTAAAGCGCGTAATTGACGTTCTAACACTAAATTAGTTTCCTGTAGCAAACGCCATTGAGCGGAGGGCAATAAGAGTTTCAACTGTTTGACGACGTTCTCTTGTCGCGCCCGACTGGTGACTAATTCACCAATCAGTCGCATTAATTCATCTAGTCGCGCCATATCGACGCGTACTAGATTAGCCGCTGGCCCCAGTGCCAGATTATTAAGCGTGAGGAGCATTTCATCTGGGGGATCGTGAGTTAAATTAGTATGAGTAGCAGGCTTAGACTCCTGCGATGGCGGTGCCGGTAAGACCGAAGAATAGGGAGTATAGGTCATTCCCTCTAATTGCCATTCACTAAAATCAGTATTGGCCGGCGGTGTAGCTACCAAAAATTCAAAGACAAAACCTTGTCCTGCTGGTGGAATCAAAGGTTTCGATTGAATAATTCTACCTAGTTGTTCCAAACGTTGCCGCACCATATTAACGTTAATACCACGTTCAGCCAAATTGGGACTGGGGGTAAAATCAACCTGCCACCACGAGAATCCTTGTTGAACCGCGGTGTTAAAACGTTCTTGCTCGGATACGGTTAAATCTGGAGGTGGAGTAATCACGGTGCCCCCCAGTGGTTTTGGGGAGACCGCGACGGTGGTGCCTGACAATGCTAACGTCAAGGCGTTCAAAGTCGAATTAATTTCTGGTAATGCTTGTTGGGTACGATGAGCGGTAATAATTTGTTCTAATTCTTTGGCCCCGGTTATTAATATTTCTAAATCCGCCACTGATAATTCAACTTGCTCTTGCCGGACCGCGCGTAAATAACTTTCTAAATGATGAGCAAGTTCTTCTGCCGGTTTCAGATTTATCGTACCTGACAGTCCTTTGAGAGTATGTAAATGCCGTAATAAAGCATCGAGTAAAGATTTATCAGAAAGCGGCTGGCCAATCAGAGTTTCTAACGCTAATAAATCTCGCTGCACAAATTCTAGGCGTTCCGCATATTCTGCGTATAAATCATCAATAAATTCAGTTAGAAAGGCTTCACTGAGCGTACCTTCGGTGGGCATAGCAATAGTTGTCCTGTTGAGTTATTCTAACGACGGTCAATGAGGTGATGAGATCAACAATTGTTGAACTTGTTCCGCCAGCACTTTTGGTTCAAACGGCTTCGTGAGATAATAGGAGGCACCGGCGGCTACCGTAGTAGTTCGATTAGTTTCGTCTCCTCTGGTGGTAAGCACAATCACTGGCAGATTATGAAAAGTTTGGTGTTTGCGAACAAATTTTAATACTTCCAAGCCGTGCATATCAGGCATATTGAGATCTAAAATCATCAAATCGACCGTAGTGAGGGCTAAACGTTCCAGGGCTTCCAGACCATTGCCTGCTTCCTCAAAGGCAGTGTTTTCTAAGGAACGTAACGATGCTTTCACCATTCGTCGCATGGTGATAGAATCATCTACGATGAGGATGTGCTTCATGTTTGCTTATATTCCTTAACTGGTAACTGAAGGTTGATATATTATTGAAATATAATATTTAAGTGCAATCAGATTTGACAACTTTTTTAAAGTTGTCAAATCTTGGTAATCCCTACCAACCAATGGAGGTACTAACCGCCGGGGGCGAAGATTCCTAAATCTTTTGAGGTTTAGGAAACTTTGAACCTTGGTAACTCATTGAATGTTAAAACCTCTATTAATTTGGCGGGACTACCCAAATCTTGGTAGTCCTGAAATGTGAGTGAAATAAAAACGTTAGCTTCCCTAAGCCTTTGAGGCTTAGAAAAGCTAGTTTCACCCAAATTTCAGGACTACCCAAATCTTGACTTTTAAATTTACCTATTTTAATATAATTTTCTCTATTTTGATAATTTATTCAGTATTCCATGAACTATCAACATTATTATATAAATGGTAATCCGGTACCGCTACCAATAGGTAAAGTAGTCTGCGTAGGCCGTAATTACATCGAACATATTCACGAATTAAATCAGCCGGTGCCAGAGCAACCTTTGCTATTTATGAAACCGAGTACGGCTTTGGTAGCGTTAACACAGCCACTACAATTACCGCGGCATGGACAATGTTGTCACCATGAATTAGAAATTGCGGTATTGATCGAGTCTATTTTACACCAATCCACGCCTGAGCAATGTCAGCATAGTATTATCGGTTATGCGTTGGCCTTGGATTTGACCTTGCGAGATGTACAAGACCGGTTAAAAGCCAAAGGGCATCCCTGGGAATTGGCAAAATCTTTTGATAAAGCCTGCCCGATTTCTCCTTTTATTCCAGCCGGCCAAATTTCAGACCCCTCTCTTATGGAATTTAAGTTGACCGTGAATGGCAGGCTCCGTCAACATGGCAATACGCAACAAATGATGACAACAATTCCGCTGTTACTGGCTTATATTAGCAATTATTTCACTTTATTACCTGGGGATATAGTATTAACCGGCACTCCCGCCGGTGTAGGAGAGTTACAAAGCCATGATAACTTATTGTTAGAACTGGATAATCGTTATCAATTTAGCACCACGGTATCTTAGCACAATCCTTGACTTAATCGTTGTAATGCCGTAATCACAGCTTGATAACGGATACTGTAGCGATCCCCTGAAAAAAAACCACGTTGCGCATAAATGTTACTGGGAAAGGCATAAGCAATCCAGACCGTGCCTACTGGTTTTTGAGGAGTGCCACCGGTAGGTCCCGCAATGCCAGTGATCGCCACGCCGATTTGGGCGCGACTTCGTGCTAATGCCCCTTTGACCATTTCCAGGGCGGTTTGTTCACTGACCGCCCCATATTTGGTTAGAGTTTCAGGACTGACTGCCAATAATTCTTGTTTAGCGGCATTGGAATAAGCCACAAAGCCACAATCAAACCATTGAGAGCTGCCAGGAATCGAAGTCACCGCTTCAGCAATCCAACCACCCGTACAAGATTCCGCGGTAACTAAATACCACCCTTGTTTTTGTAGACGTGCGCCAAGCTCTGTTGCAAAATATTCTATTTCTCTTACATTCATATCGCTTATTATTCATCCGTTATCAACAATTACCTAGTAAAATGCGCAAGAAGCAGGTTACCATTTTAAACCAATTAAACCAATTTAAAAAATTTGGTGAATTTCAGCATTCACTGTACTAAAATTTGCTCTACATTATAGCGCATTTACAAACTTAGATTAGCGAATGATTTTTTATCAGTAATCAGTTAAAGGTTTAAATTTGACGGGTCTTAAAGACCGGTCAGGTTTGACAACTAAAAAGGAGATAAAAATAAATCATCAGGCCCTCACCTTAGGGATTGCAGGCGCACATAGGACTGGCAAAACTACCCTAGCGACTGTTATTGCCGAATCGGCCCATTTATCCTTGGTTAAAACCAACACTACGGCGGTATTTCAACAATATGGTTTATCGCCCTCAACGGTATTGGATTTTAATACGCGGTTATGGATTCAACATCAGATTATTGAGGCCGCAGTATCTTTATGGCAAATGGCGAATAAGGGATGGGTAACAGACCGGACCCCGATTGATTTTATGGCGTATGCTTTGGCCGATATTCAAGGTCAAACCGAGGTTGATTGGAATGAGTTAGAACGCTATATCAATCGTTGTTTTACGGTGACTAATCAATTATTTACTCATCTGGTCTTAGTCCCCCCAGCCATTCCGCTCAAATATGAGGATGGTAAAGCCGCGCTCAATCGAGCCTATATCGAACATCTAAATACGTTGATGTTGGGACTTTGCCATGACGAACGTTTACACCGGCCAGTCGTGATACTTAGACGAGAAACAGTGAAATTGGAGGAACGAGTGAAGGAGATATTAAAAGAAATATCAGGGGACCAGATTTGACAACTTTTTGAAAGTTGTCAAATCTTGACCGCACCAGATTTGACAACTTTTTGAAAGTTGTCAAATCTTGACCATCAAATCTGCAACCAATTTCTTTCCAACCGGGCCACGTAATTAACAGGGGCATGATCAGTAAGAAACTCTGGCAAATAAAACCCTTTTTTGGTTGATTTGCTTGATAACGTCGTTTCTGTAATCTCTTGACTATCAGTCTGATTAGCCAACACTGGGGCCGTAGGATTCACAAGGATTTGATTTCCAGTCGTCATATAGTATAATTCACCCAGATGACAGAAATCAGCGAATAATCGTGAGGGTGGCACTCTAGTCACCAGGTCCCGATGGTTGACCACACGATACGTCTTTACTGGCTTAATCGTATCCGCAAATTCAAAATTACCTACTCGCGGTGAACCAAAAGTATATAAAGCGTGCGGTGGTTTTAAACTCGCGGCTAACGTAGCCAAAGCTGCACCTAAACTGTGACCCGTATAAAACACTGGCACCGTCAATTGAGATAACGATTTCTCTATTTCTGGCCAGATCGTAACTAATGCTTGTTGAAATCCCCAGTGAACTTTTCCACCGACCGACCAAGCCGCAGGAATACTATTGAAATTATATAACCAATCCCTTAATTGAGCACTACCACGAAACACTAGGACGGCAAAAGAGTGATTGAATGGTTCTAAAATAGCGGCATAAGTACTTCGGCTAGTAAAAAAATAGGTTTCTTGCAAACCAACCGTATTTAATATCTCCAAGCGTGAAGGTTGTCCCGGCGGAGACTTATTATCAATATTACCTCGTTTTCTATAGATTAACCGAGATAATTCCGCTAACCATAACGCATTATTTTTACTATAACCGGATGCTTGAAGTTCCACAGGGGGGTAATCAATATTAAAATAGTCAGTAGCAACACCTGGTTTAAATAAAGCCGACCATGACAAATCAAAAGATGTGGGCATAATAATACTCTAGGAATTAGGAATTAGGAATTAGGAATTAAAAATTAAAAATTAGAAAGTACTGAACTTATTATAATTATTCTAGCAAATTCTTGTCAATGGTTATCGTCCAAATCTTGATTCGTTGGAGTCCGGAATTTATTCCGTCTTCACTAAATCTTGATTCGTTGGAGTCCGGAATTTATTCCGTCTTCACTAAATCTTGATTC
>DZAL01000089.1:0-2196 GCA_022729575.1 Thiomargarita sp. | reverse complement strand
GTTGGAGTCCGGAATTTATTCCGTCTTCACCATACCACCAAATAGGATTTTTCACCATGTCAGACACCACTTCCTGGGATATTACCCAAGCACGGGCACTTTACAATATTGAACATTGGAGTAATGGATATTTTGATATTAACCCTCAAGGAGAAATGATAGTCTCCCCCGTGCCGGGTCAAGCCTCTCTCAATTTGTATGAATTGGCGCAAAGTTTTGAAACTCACGGTTTGTCATTACCCGTTTTAGTGCGCTTCTCCAATATTTTGCATCACCGCGTCAATAGCCTCGGTCAAGCCTTTGCCCAAGCCATGCAGCAGGAGAATTATCACGCCGCCACTTATACCGCAGTTTACCCAATTAAGGTCAATCAACAACATCAAGTAGTCCAAGAAATTATCAATGCCGGTAACGGACGAGTGGGGTTAGAAGCCGGCAGTAAATCGGAATTGATGGCCGTGTTGGCACTCACCCCACTGCCTGGTATCATTATCTGCAACGGCTACAAAGATGCAGAATACATTCGATTAGCCTTGATTGGTCAACAAATCGGTTTAACGCCCTATTTGGTCATTGAAAAATCTTCGGAATTGAATTTGATTATTGCCGAATCTCGCCGAATGCAAATCACTCCGCGCTTGGGATTGCGAGTGCGATTAGCCTCGATTGGCAAAGGCAAATGGCAAAATACCGGCGGTGACAAATCTAAATTTGGCTTATCGACGACACAAGTATTAGAATTGATTGAGCAAATTACAGCCGCCGATTTATTAGACTCCTTGCAACTCATGCACTTTCATATTGGCTCCCAAGTAGCCAATATTCGGGATATTCAACAAGCCTTGCAAGAAGCAGCACGTTATTATGCCGAATTACAAGCGCTGGGGGTCCCAATTCAAACCATAGATGTCGGCGGCGGCTTGGGAATTGATTACGAAGGCACTCGCTCTCGTCACGATTGTTCCTTAAATTACAGCATTCAAGAATATGCTCATCACGTCGTCCATGAAATTGCGGTTATCTGTCAAGCCCAAAATTTGCCCTATCCAAATCTCATCACCGAATCCGGCCGCGCGATGACAGCTCATCATGCCGTGTTAATTACTCAGGTCAATGGCATTGAAGCAGCGCCGGGCGGATTGTCCTCGCCACCGCCAGTATCACCAACCGCTCCAATGATTTTGAAAGACCTCTGGACCGGTTTACATCAACTTTCGCAACGCTCAGTTTTGGAAATTTATCACGATGCCGCTTATTGGATCAGTGAAGCGCATTCGATGTTTACCCATGGCCTCTTGAGTTTAGCGCAACGCGCCCACGCTGAACAATTATATTATGCCACCTGTTGGCAAGTCCGGCACCTGTTACAAATCTCCTCCCACACCCGTGCCTACCGGGAAATTTTAGACGAGTTAAATGAAAAATTAGCGGATAAATACTTTTGTAACTTTTCCTTATTTCAATCCGCCCCGGACGCCTGGGGAATTGACCAAGTATTTCCCATTATGCCCCTGCACCGGCTAACTGAACGACCAGAGCGACGAGCCCGGATACAAGATTTAACCTGCGATTCTGATGGTCAATTTCATTATTATGTTGACAGTGAAGGGATAAACTCCAGTTTACCCTTGCACTCATTGGTAGCAGGTGAACCTTATTTGTTAGGAATTTTCTTAGTAGGGGCCTATCAAGAAATTTTAGGCGACATGCACAATTTATTTGGAGACACTTATTCCGTGAATGTAGAGATGGCGGCTGATGGTAGTTATCAACTGGTAGCGATACAAGAAGGAGATACCGTACAAAACATGCTCAACTATGTCAATTTTGACACGCAGTTTTTACGCCATACTTATCGTAAACGACTACACAGCGCGAATCTTTCCTCGGAACAACGTCAAGGATATTTACGCGAATTGGAAGCCGGCTTGGTCGGATATACTTATTTGGAAAAGTAGGAAGTGCTCCAGGAGTACCAAGCGAAACTTTGTTACAAAGCTTCGCTTTATTTCTCGTTCCCACGTCGTGCGTAAGCACGGGATGCCGAGTATCGAACCGGCATTCCCACGCCGAGCGTCAATGCCATTAAGTTAAGCCGCGTTGGAGTCCAAACCTTCAGATTTGGACGAGACTGCTCAAGGTGAGACGGCGTTGCCAAATCTGAAGATTTGGACTCCAACGCCGTAATTTTAGCTT
>DZAL01000088.1 GCA_022729575.1 Thiomargarita sp. | reverse complement strand
GCCTATATGGCTAAGGTTGTCGTTATGGATGAATGGATTTTGCAATTGGCTCATATTATCATTCGGAAAATTCTAAAATTCGGATTCTGACCATCAAAATGGCGTAAAGTGAGTAACTTAACTAGCCCAAATTTAAAAATTTATTTACCATCTGTTAGTGAATGAATTAGTGAGTGAAGATCACAAGACCACTGGTGAATATCAACATTCTATATTGTAGGTTAACTATGGAAAATTGCAAGCAAGATTACGGCGTTAACCCGATTGCTGTACGAAAAACCAGTCATTACAAACTGGAATATATCCCCGATTTTATCGAACATTGGGATGAATTGATTGATTGGGAAGCCAGAAAACAAAGCGAAGGCCACTTTTTTATCGATATATTAAAGGCCCATGGAGTACGACGAGTCCTCGACGTGGCTACTGGCACTGGGTTTCATTCAGTGAATTTAATGCAAGCAGGCTTTGAAGTGGTCAGCGTCGATGGGAGTACGGCCATGTTAGCCAAAGCCGATGACAATGCCCACCACTATGGCGTTGATTTACAAACAATCCATACTGATTGGCGCTGTCTCAACCGTGATTTACACGAAAAATTCGATGCGGTTATTTGTCTAGGCAATTCATTCACTCATCTCTTTACTGAGCCGGATCGTTATAAAGTCCTGATTGAATTTTATGCGGCCCTGCGTCATAATGGCATTTTGATACTTGACCAACGCAATTATGATGCTATTCTCGATGGACATTATACCAGTCGACATACTTACTATTATTGCGGAGAAACGGTTAGCGTAGGACCTGAATATGTGGATGAAGGATTGGCGCGGTTTCGTTATGAGTTTTCCGATCAATCGGTGTTTCATCTAAACATGTATCCTTTGCGTAAAACTTATGTGCGCAAATTATTGAAAGAAGTAGGTTTTAAACAAATTAAAACCTATGGAGACTTCAAAGAAGTTTTCTTCCCAGAAGCGCCGGATTTTTTTATTCACGTCGCAGAAAAATTATGATAGATTTGTCAACCCTTGAAGAGTTGATAAATCTTTGGTTCCAGAATGTAAACTAAACCTATTGAGGAAAAGTCACTTATGACCAAACACTATCCCCCTTCGGTAGAAACCGCTCGCGCTTATTACAATAGCAGTGACGCTGACCACTTTTATGCGGTGATTTGGGGAGGCGAAGACATTCACACCGGTATTTATGAATCGAACACGGATTCGATTGCTCAAGCCAGTCGTCACACGGAAGAAAAAATTGTGTCCTTGCTTAAATTAGATAAATCGACTCGCGTGTTAGACGTTGGTTCCGGTTATGGTGGACCTGCACGCTATTTGGCCAAAACCACCGGCTGTCGAGTGGATTGTTTGAATATCAGCGATGTTCAAAATCAACGGACTCGGCAACTTAATGAAGAGCAAGGAATGACGGCGCAGATACAGATTATCGAAGGCAGTTTTGAAGAGATGCCCATTCCAGACCAACAGTATGACGTAGTAGTCTCGCAAGACGCTATTTTACACAGTGGTGACCGCTCACAAGTGTTGAAAGAAGTGGCACGAGTATTGAAATCTGGAGGTGATTTTATTTTTACCGACCCCATGCAAACGGATCATTGTCCAGCGGAGGTATTACAACCGGTGTTAGACCGGATTCATCTGAACTCATTGGGCTCTTTCAGTTTTTACACTCAAACCGCTCAAACGGTAGGTCTGGAAGTGGTCCAATTGATTGAAATGCCTGAGCAATTGATTAACCACTATGGCTGGGTCTTAAAAGAAGTGGAAGCGCGTTATGAGGATATGCTCAAAATTTGCAGTAAAGATTACTTGGAGCGAATGAAAGTGGGTCTCAAACATTGGGTTAACTCTGGTCAACAGGGTCATCTCACTTGGGGCATTTTACATTTTTGGAAGAAATAACGAATTAGGTTTAGGTAGAGATGTAGGAATAGTAAAGACTAAGGGCAGGAAATGTTCAGACGGAATAAATTCCGGACTCCAAATTCCTTGTGGGGTTCTGAACACCTGAAATAATATTAATCACTGACAACGGATAACTATACCATGGAAAAAATAAAAGTTGCCAATGTCACCAAAATTTTTGGCTCGCAACCTTCCCTGGCTTTGCAATTGCTTGGCCAAGGATTGAATAAAGAAGAAATTTTTAATAAAACCGGGCAAGCGATTGGACTCGCTAATGTCGAGTTTGAGGTGCAAGCGGGTGAAATTATGGTCATTATGGGACTGAGCGGCAGTGGCAAATCTACCCTTTTGCGCTGTCTTAACCGACTCATTGACCCGACTCAAGGTAACATTTGGATTGATGGCGTTGACATCACCACCCTTGACCATGACGCTTTATTGACCTTGCGGCGACAAAAATTTGGTATGGTCTTTCAACACTTTGCGTTATTTCCACATCGCAATATTCGACGCAATGTCGAATATGGTTTGGAAATTCAAGAAGTGCCAGAAGAGCAACGGCGGCTCAAAGCGACTCAGGCTTTAAAATTAGTAGGATTAGAGGAGTGGGAAGAGGCGATGCCGGGCCAACTCAGCGGTGGTATGCAACAACGAGTGGGACTGGCCCGCGCCCTAGCGGTGGAATCAGATATTTTATTAATGGATGAAGCCTTTAGTGCCTTGGATCCACTGATTCGTGGTGATATGCAAGAGGAATTGATCGCACTGCAAACTCGGCTCCAGAAAACTATCGTGTTTATCACGCACGATTTAGATGAAGCCTTGAAATTAGGCAATCGTGTGGTGTTAATGAAAGATGGTCAAGTAGTACAAATTGGTACGCCAGAGGACATTATTAGCTCCCCTAGCAATGACTATGTGAAACGATTTGTAGAAAGCGTGGATAAATCTAAAATTCTCACCGCTAAAGCAGTGATGATACCACCCACCGTCGTGGCTTATCTCAACGATAAACCGACTACGGGATTGCTGCAACGTTTGAAGGCCGCACCACTCAATGGACTACTGGTGGTCAACCAGGACCAGATTTTGCAAGGTATGGTAAGATTGGAAGTCTTGCAACAAGCTATTGAGCGTGGCGATTCCACCCTGCAAAGTATTTTGGAAACCAACATACCAGAAGTTAAACCGACTGATTCATTAAAGCAGATGATTGCCCTATTAGCAAAATCATCACTGCCCTTACCAGTCGTGGATAAACAACGTAAACTTCAAGGTCTCGTCACCGAGCACACCGTGTTAACTGCTTTAGCTAAAAGAGGAGATTCCGCTTCAGCTAAAATAGGAGATTCCACTGTAGTCAAATTAGTCAAAAAAGGAGATTAAGAAATGGCAGAGGAACAAGTATTCACTATTCCAAAACTACCTTTGGATGAATGGGTGGAACAGAGTTTGGAATTTGTTACCGATAATTTTGCTTTTATTACCAAAGCGATCAGTAAACTGTTAGGTGCCGGCATTGATAATGTGGTCGCTGGATTAATGTACTTTAACCCTGGGGTATTGATTATCGCATTTGGTATTCTGGCCTGGCGTTTAGCCGGGCGTAACATGGGACTTTTTACCATACTAGGGCTGGCTTTGCTCTGGAACCTACGGCTCTGGGAATCGACCATGGAAACCTTAACTATGGTCTTTTTTTCTACATTTATCTCGGTCTCAGTAGGTGTCCCGTTGGGGATTACGGCAGCTTTTTATCAAGGGTTTTACCGGGTTATTATGCCCCTCCTTGACTTTATGCAAACCATGCCCGCGTTTGTCTATTTGATTCCTGCCATTCCTTTTTTCGGCTTAGGGCCAGTATCGGCGATTTTTGCCACGGTAATCTTTGCGATGCCACCTGCCATTCGGCTAACCTGTTTGGGCATTAAACAAGTCCCCGCCGAATTAATCGAAGCGGCCGATGCGTTTGGTTCCACCAACCGTCAAAAATTATTCAAGCTACAACTGCCGTTAGCCATACCCACGATTATGGCAGGTATCAATCAAACTATCATGTTAGCCCTATCCATGGTAGTCATTGCCGCGATGATTGGAGCCGGCGGTTTAGGAGGAGAAGTATGGAAAGCCATTCAACGCCTAAATTCTGGAATGGGTTTTGAAGCGGGAATTGCCATCGTTATTCTCGCCATGATACTAGATCGTATTACTCAAAAAATTGCTAAAAGTTACGAAGTCTAATCAGCATTTTTAGCTTAAAATAGTTTAGATTTCTTGGTGCTCAAGATGATAAAATAAGTGCTTGTCAACTACATTAACGAGGGAGCTTTAATGGCAAATAATTACCACTTTTCTCTAGTAAGAATTTTTACCTTATTCCTCTGGGTAAGTTTCTATTTGTTGGTTATGATACCCCGGCCGGCATTGGCCAAATCCAGTAATCACGTTGAATTAGTCTATGTTGAATGGTCTAGCGAAGTAGTCAGTACCAACATTATCAAAGTAGTATTAGAAATGGCAGGATACGACGTTGAAATTACTCCTGTTACGGCGGCGGCTATGTGGCAAGCCGTTGCCAGCAACGATGCCGATGGTCTAGTGGCCGCTTGGTTAACCACTACTCATGCTCATTATTTGACTGCGGTTAAAGATAAGGTGGAAGATTTAGGGCCTAATTTAGTCGGCACCAAAATTGGCTTAGTAGTGCCGGCTTATGTCACCATTGATTCGATTGAACAACTCAACGGCAATATCGATAAATTTGAACACCGAATCATTGGTATTGACCCTGGCGCGGGCCTGATGAGTAAAACTGAGCAAGCCATGAAAGACTACAAACTCGATAAATTTAAACTGATCGAAGGCAGTGGTGCAACTATGGCGGCGGTGTTAGGGGATGCGATTAAGCACCAAGAATGGGTAGTGGTCACCGGCTGGACCCCGCATTGGAAATTTTCGCGCTGGAAACTTAAATATCTCGAAGATCCCAAGGATGTTTATGGAGGAGAAGAGCATATCAGCACTATTGTACGTAAAGGATTAAAAGAAGATATGCCAGAAGTGTATAAAATTTTGGATAACTTTCATTGGAATCCTGCTGACATGGAAGAAATTATGGTCTTGAATGAAAAGAAAGGTGCGGAGCCTTATGAAAACGCCAAAGAATGGGTGAAAGCACATCCTGACAGAGTTAAGCCGTGGTTAGATGGAATTAAAATTGTGAAGCAACCCTAAAAGTGTAGATTTGACAATTTATAGATTTGACAACTTTTCGAAAGTTGTCAAATCTTAACTTACGCACCACCACCCCCAACCCCTCCTTGGTAAGGAGGGGAGTACGTGCTACCAGCACCGCCAGGACCCCCCCTCCTTACCAAGGAGGGGTTGGGGGTGGTGGTGTTAACCGTGCATAAAGTCAAATCTTAACTTTCATCAAATGATGTCATCTCCCAAACTTCATGGTTTTACCCTGTTGGAACTACTGGTGGTATTATTTTTGCTCAGTTTGATTGCCGCGGTAGCAATTCCGCGATTGACTCAAGTATATAATAGTGTTCAAATTGCCTATGAGCGTGAAGAGGCACTGGCACAAATTGGCAGTTTAAGTTTTTTAGCGTATCAACGTAGTTTGGAATTTAATTTAATCAGTTATCCTTTACCAGAAACCGTATCCGCCTTGAGAGTTGACAACTTTCAAAAAGTTGTCAACTCTGGTGTCCTCGATGAGGGAACTAAGGAAGATAAAGGGACGGTTAAGCAAACGGTGTCTAACCATTCTCCACCACAGTCTTCCCCTTCGACACACTCTACCAACCTCACCTCGACCACCGACGAGGAAACTTGGGGAAAAGTAGATTTGGTGCCCTCTCCACTAGAATTACCCGCCGGTTGGGAACTTCGTACTGAGAAACCGATTCATTTTTTTTCTAATGGCGTTTGTACCGGCGGGGTAGCTTATCTGATTCATCAGACCCAACAATTTCGCTTACAATTGGTTGCCCCTTTTTGTTGGCCACAGCTTATTAAAGAGTCAACTACTGCTTGAACATGAGTAGATACCATTGCTGTTTATTGCTGTTTGGTAGTCCCTATTAGAGAACTTAGGACTGGCAGTCCTGACCGCTTCACGTCTAAACCTTGATGTTCTTGATTAGAACCACATCTGGTTTGGAGGGACTACCTAACCCGGTAGTCCCTACCAACTAACGGAATGAATTCCGCACTCCATCGGTTAAATCGAGCCCCGTTTTAGGGTAGCCGATACATGAGCTGTCGGTCACCATTAGGATAGACAATTTGATAATCGGTAATATCGTCACCATTGACATCCTCAATCAGGCGCACTTGCACTTCGTCGGTGCGCGACCCCGGCGTGACTAGAAAATCTAGCACGCCTTGATAACGTCGTTTTTGCTCACCGGTCCCTAGATGCAAAAAGACTCGTCCTCCCAATTCCAAAATGGTTTGACTGTCGGTGCCTACCTCGTATAAGGCTTCGGGGTCCGCGGCGGTGGGATAAAACCATTGTTTACGACGAATGGTCCGCGGTGGATTAGATCGATTATCCAGCGCGTCAAAGACCAGGAAAACTACGCCCACATTGGGTAACCATGCTGATTCGGCCCCATCCAGGCCTAACGCTGTGTCCTCGGTCACTTGTAGTGAAAAAACATCCGGTCGCGCACTGTAATAAGCTCCATTGGCCAATGGCACTTTTAGATTACCGTTGGTCTGCATTATCATGGGTCGTAAGTTGAAACCGGTCAACGCTTTTTCTAATGCTAATGGGTCTTGCACCACTGGCGCCGCTTGAATTTCGCGACTGGTATGGGTCACAAAGGTCATATTGCCATCCGGTTGAATAAATAAACCTTGGGCCGTGGCAGTCTCTAATTGCTGTTGCAGAATTTGCCGAATTTGGGTCGGTAACACCGCATAATGCAGATTTTCCACTTCTAACTCTAAATAACCCGTAGCCGCATTTTGACTGAGTGGCCAGTCCTTCAATTCGCTCAAGCCATTGATCGCGCCGACAATGCCTCCGATTGCTGGTAAACACAGCACATCGCTGGTTAATCGCATCGCATCTAGTTTCAAATAAGGTGTTTTGATTAGACCTAAGATACCCACTAAATCCATGACGGAAGGAATGCTGGAATTGTCCTCAAAACACACGCCTTCGTTTAAGACGACACTGTTATCTAATTTAGTCCGTTTGCCGATAATAATATTCGACAACACGGTATTGGGTGAGATGTCAACTTCGGTTAACACACCACGCTGAGTTGGATCACTGCTGCTAATCGTACCACGAATAATCCCGCGCTCTAAGCCGCCCAGGACTTTCGTTTTCGGCAATAAAGTGACCTCTTGAATTACCCCCTCGGCTAAAATTTCTCCGCTTAATTGGCCACCAGAAACGGTGCCGGCTTGCGTAATTTTGACATCTTCTAAAATGCCGGAGTTTTGGTAGAAACAATCAATGACCAAACGACTACTGTCGCTGGTAGTGAGTGTCGACGAGTGAGTGGTGGCAGAATAAGGGGTACAATCCCCCGAATCATCGTCCACTATCGTCACCGTCGTGGGTTGCGGCTCACCAAACGTGGCATTACCGGTTATCGTGGTCAACATGACTTGAAAATTTTCATTACCCTCCCGCGCTTTATCATCCAAAATAGGAATGGTAATTTTTTTGGCTTGACGGTCTCCACTTACCCAAGTGAGCAACCCTTGAGTGGTCGTATAATCGTGGCCTGCGGTGGCCTTCATCTCGGTGGTGGTATAACCGACCGAGATTTGCCCAATATTCCCTCCTTCACGGGTGACACTAACCTCGAGGGTTTTGCCGTCTTCATTGACCGTGTAGGTGCTAGAAGAGAATTGCAAAGTGGTGGTATCGTCATCCACAATCGTCACCAGCGCTTCAGTCACACTGCCTAAACTTACGTTACTAGAAGGATTGTATAATTGTACGGTAAACATTTTATCGGTTTCGGGCAACCCATTGTCCAAAATGCCAATTTCCAATTTTTTCACCGTAGCTTCTCCGTCGAGCCAACGCCAAGATCCTGAGGTGCCTAAATAATCGCGGCTGGTTTTCGCGGTGTTATCTTTGGTCAAATAGCTCACTTCCACTACCCCCAACGTGCCTTCGGTGCGACTCACGGTTACGGTAATGCTACCGCCATTTTCGGCTACTTGATAATTATCCGCTACTAATTGAATTATTCCCGCCGAATTGGCCCCAGGTCCAGTGGTGCTAGGAGTGCCCAAACTGTCTAAAATTTTGACGACAGCACTGGAGACCGCGCCTAAACTGGCGGCTCCGGTCGGATTGGATAAATTGACGCGCACGGTTTCTTCTCCTTCTGTGGCGGTATCTGGCAAAGTGGGTACGATAATATTTTTATCCGTGATTTCACCTTCGGCCCAAACCAATTGGCCATCTGGTGGCGGTGTATAATCGCTACCGGCGAGTGCCGTATCTGGTTGCGTGGCATAATTCACGGTGACTTCACCGCGACTGCCATAAGCTCGTTTCACTATTAATGTAGCTGGTGTGCCTTCGGCAACTGAGAAGATACTTTGAGTAAATTGCAAAATCCCCGCTTGCTCAGTCACGTTGAGCGTGTTGAGATTGTCCACTAGCTTAATGATAGCCTGCCGCTCCGCGCCTAAATTAGCACCACCGAGGGGATTAGATAACGTGACGAGAAAAGTTTCGGCTAACTCCACTGTGTTATCGACCGTGACCGCTACGGTGAAAAATTTGGTACGGGTGTCGCCATTTGCCCAAGTTAGCTCGCCTTGAGTGGCGGTGTAATCACTGCTGGCGGTGGCGGTATCATCGGTAGTGGCATAATTCACCGAGACTGCTCCCACACTACCGCCTAATCGCTCGACCCCGATAATCACTTGCCGACTGTCTTCATCAATGAAATAATTATTCGCGGCCAATTGCAAGGTACCAGCACCGGTAGGGGGCGCGTCGATAATGGTTACGGTTGCCTTGCCATTGGTAATCGTGGCTTTCCCCGTGGGGTTAGCGAGGAGGAGATTGAAAGTGGTCTCGGCCACCCCAGTATTTGCCACTCCGGTGAACAGAGGTACTTTAATAATTTTATGACTGGTATCGCCATTGAGCCAAGTTAAGGTGCCGGCACTGGTCTGATAATCGGTCCCAGCGATTGCGCTGCCATCTTGAGTGGTATAATCGACGGTGACGACACCGGCATTACTGGTGGCACGAGTGACCAGGACCACGGCTTCACCGGTAAATTGATTGACCAAATAGGCGGGTATGGCAAATTGTAACGCGCTGGGTGTGGGGTCAAAATAGGCAATACAAACCAGATTGTCAGTGACGGTCACCGGTAAGGGTAAATTTTCACCGCCCGGTGGGGCTGGGATGGAAAAACCGGCTCTAGGGGTACAATGCCAACCGGCGAAAATAAAACCTGGGGCCGGCGTTGCGGTCAAAGTCAGTTGAGTCCCGGCGGTATAAGTGGCCGTGCAAGTATCTCCACATTCTATTACCGGTGGTGGCGGAATGACCGGCGCGGTCGCAGTGACAGCAGGCGTGGCAGTTTCCGGGGTGGCAGTTTCTGGTGCAGGAGGAGTGAGCACTGATCCGTGTATGCTCCCTTGGCCACCTTGCTTAATGACGGTAAATAAATAGCTCCCGGCCGCTGGCAGTGGATGAAAATAAGCCGAGCAAGTTTTATCACTATTCACCGCTAACCCCAACAAGGGGTCGATGCCGTCACAATCCCCAGTCCAATTGGTAAAAGTCAAATCGGCCGCCGCCGTTGCGGTCAAAGTGACGACGGTGTTATGTGGAAAACTGGCGGTACAAACGGATTCACAATCAATCGCCGCGGGCGTGGAGGTGACTTTGCCATTCACCGTTTCAGTCAAAGTGAGGTTATGCTGACCGGCCGCTGGTAGCAAATAAAAATTAGCGCTACAGGCTTTCGGAGTGTCAGTCATGAGCACTTCAACCGTGGTGTTGGTACCTTTACAGTCGCCGCGCCAACCAGTGAATATCGAATCAAGGGCCGGTTTAGCGGTCAAGCTCACTAAGCTACTGACTTTATAGTCTTCGGCACATTTATCACCACAAGCAATACCGGTGCTCATTCCCGCCGGCGCCGAAATGGTCCCGCTGCCAGTCCCATTCTTGGTAACGGTCAAGGTCAGGGGTGGTAATAAATCAAAGGTCGCGGTACATTTGGTCGCGGCGGTCATGGTGATAGTGGCTGGCGTCGCTGTTTCCAGTGTACTGACACAACCTGCTCCAGACCAGCCTTTAAATAGAGAATCCGCTTGCGGAGCTGCGGTTAACACCATGGCTAATCCTTCATAATAAGCCTCTTCACAATCTTTGCCACAATTGAGACCTGCTATATCGCTGGTGACCAGGCCGGCTCCAGTACCGATTTTTTCTACGGTCAGTGGATAAGTCGGTTTCGGTTGGAAGACCACGGTACAAGTTTTAGCGGTATCCAGTGTCACCGTCGCTATACTACCGGTGCCTACGCAATCTCCTCCCCAACTACCAAATTTAGAATCATGGTCCGGCACCGCACTGAGACTAATGACTGCACCTTGATAAAAGGGCGTGATGCATGACGCTTCTTGACAATCCATTCCCACCGGTTGACTGCTCACGGTGCCATTACCGGTTTTAGTCAGCGAGAGGTTAAGTGTCGGTTTCAATTCGAGATGGGCGGTACATTTTTTATTTTCTTTATCTATCAATAGGTTAGTCGTGACAGCGGTACCGGAACAATGGCCACTCCACCCCAAAAATACGGAATCCGGGGCCGGGGTTAGCGTCAAATTGACTGTCGTATTTTCCGCAAAACCGAAACAATTTTTATCACTATTACCACAATCCGCGCCAACTGGGTTGCTCGTAATGGTGCCATTCCCATTTTTAGTTTCTACCGTTAATTGATAAGAGGGAGGTAGTAATTCAAAATTGGCGAGGCATACCGTAGAATGCGTTAACACGGTAGCGGCAATAGTTTCCTTACTGCCACTACAATCTCCAGTCCAACCAGTAAATTTTGAGGTTTTAGCCGGGGTGGCGGTTAATAACACGCCCGAATTTTCTGGGTAGGCTAAAGTACAACTGTCGGTACAATCTAGTCCTGCCGGCTGACTGGTGACGGTGCCATCACCGCCCTTGACAATCACAGTCAAATTTTGCTCGCCTTCAGGGGGTAACAGGGCGAAATTGGCATCACAAGTCTTGGCTTCTTCCACGGTCACTGAGGTACTGGTGGTGAGACCTTCACACTTCCCGGACCAGGTCGTAAATTCCGAATCCCCATCCGGGGTCGCGCTCAGGGCCACTTTCGCCCCCAGGTCAAACGGTGCGCTACATTGACTACCACAATCTACGCCTACCGGCTCACTAAGGACCACGCCATCACCACTCCCTTTCTTTTCTACCGACAAGACCACGGCAAAATTGGCTTGACAGTGGCGAGAAGTGTTGATAGTCACCTGAGCATCACTTTCAGTGCCTTGACAATCTCCTTCCCAGCCAACAAATTGGTAACCGGTATCGGCTTCTGCGGTTAGTGTGAGTCCCGTATCCTCTGGGTAAGGGGCTTTACAACTGTTTCCACAATTAATCCCGGCATAGTCACTGGTGACGGTGCCATTACCAGTTTTCTCTACGGTCAAGTATAAATCAAAAATCGCGGTACACTTTTTAGTTTTATCCAAGGTGACTTTAACTTCAGGGGTGCTACCATTGCAATCTCCTTCCCACTTGGTAAACCCATATCCATTTTCGGCTACTGCGGTCAGGGTAATTTCTTGATTGAGCATAAAGGGAGATTGACATTGGGCACCACAGTCAATACCGCTAGGGGTGCTGGTGACTAAGCCATCTCCTCGCTTATACAGGTTTAACATTAAATCAAACGTCGCAATACAAGATTTGGCGGCATCCATCGTCACCGCAATTTGGGGAGATTTACCGGTACAATCGCCGCCCCAACCGCTAAAGGCAAACTCACCAATAGGCTCCGCCGTTAAGGTCACTTCTTGTCCCACTTCATACGAAGCCGTACAAGTGATTCCGCAATCAATGCCTGGGAGCGAGCTAGTAACTGCCCCTTGACCTGCTAACGTGACTTTTAACGGCAACGGTTTCAGTTTAAATTTGGCTACACAAGTTTTCGATTCATCCATTAACAAGGTGGTCGTGGCACCGCCGACACAGGCACCTTCCCAACCGACAAATTCGGCTTTATCATCTGGTTTCGCGGTTAATTGGACTTGAGTATCTTTATCGTAATAAGCGGAGCATAAAACACCGCAATTGATGTCACCGAGGTCGCTAGAGACTTTGCCATAATCCGTAGTAACCACAGTGATTTCAAATACTTGCAAGGGTATTTGCGCAAATTTGGCGCGACAAATTTTATTTTCGGTCATAATCAAATAAGTCGTTTTACTAGAGCCATGACAATCACCACTCCAACCGGTGAAGTTGGTATTGACATCTCCTGGGGTAGCCGTGAGAGCGACGACGGTATTTTCGGCATAAGAAGCCGTACATTGGTCACCACAGGTGATGCCTGCCGTATTACTGACTGAGCCATTACCGGTGTTTTCTACGGTCAACGATAGTGCTTGAGCCGGTTGGGAATAAAGTAGCATCATTCCTAGCCAGCCGAGAAATAAAAATAAACGATAAGATTGAGTTGTGTTCATAAAAATTCTTTGAAAAATAAAGATTTGACAACTTTCAAAAAGTTGTCAAATCTGGGGTTAGTTTTAGATTTGACAACTTTCGAAAAGTTGTCAAATCTGGGTTCGATTTTAGATTTGACAACTTTAAAAAAGTTGTCAAATCTGGGTTCGAAATCTGGGTTGGCGAAAAATTATCACATCTTCAATGCGGTCCGTTGAAATTCCGGATACCAACGACGTAACTCCGCCGGAGTTTTTGCAAATATCTCCTCACAATGACGCAAGACAAACCAAATTCCGCGAGTCGAAGGCAACGACCAACGACGCTCTAACAGGTCTTTTAGCGATTGCGTGAATAATCGGCGCCACAATAACCGCCAAAACAGTTTCTTAAATCGTAGCAGATCAGGACTATGAAAACAATGCAATACCGCTTGATTTAAACCCCATAATGCCGTAGCTGTGAATCGAGAAACGCGGGCTATGGGGGCTTCAATATGACAAATTTTAGCGTTTAACGCCTGTACTAATATTCCCAACCGAGAAGCTCGGTAGCATACATCATTGTCTTCATTGACGGCATAACGTTCTAAACATTCTTCAAACCGTACTTGTTGT
The DNA here is from genome assembly GCA_022729575.1 of Thiomargarita sp. GTDB lineage: Bacteria > Pseudomonadota > Gammaproteobacteria > Beggiatoales > Beggiatoaceae > JAABRD01. Next base: position 9,525 of record DZAL01000088.1, on the reverse strand, counting down.
AAAATTTCTCGTCGATAACTCATTCTAGCCCCGTGCATCATTGGTACGGGATGAGCCGCTAAGGATTTTAAGGATTCTGGCAAGTGGTACTGGGGAAAACTAAAATCATAAGGAATAAAAATATTATCGTCACCAATCAAATGTTTAGCTTTACTACGTAACTCCCCTTGCACTACTCGCCATTTTTTTGCTAAAGTATGAATCAGACTGAAAGAAGTCGGGGTCGGTGAAACTTCTATGGTTTGGTCTGACGGAATAAATTCTAAAGCCGGCATCACGCCAGCGATTTGATGAGCAGTATCTTGGGCATAAACTTGCATCACTTCGGCAGCACAATCAGGATACATAAAAGAATCGTCATCAATTAAAAAAATAACCTCACTGGTGGCTAATTCAATTCCTTGATTACGTTGGGCCGCCGAGGATAATCGTTGGGCCGGAATATGGTACCATTGAATGTTTGGCGTGGCGGCTGCCAGTGTTTGCATAATCTGCATACGACTGATTTCCCAAGCCGGACTGGCATCGACTATAATAATTTCTTTAGGCGGTAAAGTTTGCGCGGCGAGCAAACGTAAGCAACGGAGTAAAATGGTTGGTCGTTGGTAAGTGGGAATCACTACGGACCAAGTAAGTTGAGTTGGAGAGAGCATAATAGAGTGAATGTAAATGTCTTTTAAAAAGATTTGATCACTTTAGATTTGACAACTTGGCGAAAGTTGTCAAATCTGGACCCAGTTTTAGATTTGTCAACTTTCGCCAAGTTGATAAGTCTCAGTTATAGTAATATCCTTATCCAGTTGTCCCATAATGAGTTTGGCCAGCCAGCAGGGATAACACCCCTCGAAGGGGTGTTATCCCTCGAAAAGTACAACAGTAGGAGAGTATTACTATACGGTAATTTTAACGATGATAATAGCACAAAGTATTTTAGGAATGTTTACCATTTTATTCTTGGCCTTTTTGAGCAGCGAAGCTAAATCCGCCATCAAGTTTAAAATCATTATAATTGCTTGCGGCATCCACTTGGGATTAGCCTTGATTTTACTAAAAGTGCCGGTCTTCAAAGAACTATTTTTAATGCTCAATCAATGGGTGTTAATGTTAGAGCAAGCCACCACTGCCGGCACCAGTTTGGTGTTTGGTTATTTAGGTGGCGGACTTCCTCCTTTTGAAACTAACCGTCCAGAATTGATGTTCATCTTAGCGTTTAAAGCACTACCCATCATTTTAGTGATTAGCGCATTGTCTTATTTGCTGTATTATTACAAAATTTTGCCCAGCGTGGTCAAATTTTTTTCCTATCTACTGCAAAAAACCTTACATATCAACGGCGCGGTTGGTTTCAGTGTCGCCGCTAATGCGTTTGTGGGAATGGTAGAATCCCCTTTATTGATTAAACCTTATTTAAAAGAAATGACCAGAGGAGAAATTTTTTCCGTGATGGTGGCGGGTTTATCTACCTTGGCTGGCACGGTCATGGTATTATACGCTAACATTTTATCTGCCAAAATTCCAGGAGCCATGGGACATATTTTAACCGCCTCGCTCCTAAATGTCGTCTCCTCGTTAATTATTTCAATGCTCATGGTGCCACATCAAGCGGAAACACTGCGGGACCAGGTAGAGTTACCACAATTTTCATACAGTGCCATGGATGCGATTGTCAAAGGTACCAGTGATGGAGTACACTTGTTAATCAACATCATCGCCATGTTGATTGTCTTAGTCGCGTTAGTCAGTTTAGCCAATCAAATTTTATCTGAGCTACCTCTTATCGCTAATCAACCGGTCACTTTACAAAGAATTTTTGGGATATTGTTAGCACCATTGACTTTGTTGATGGGGATTCCTACCCAAGAAATAATGACCGCAGGGGCTTTAATGGGCACCAAAATTGTATTAAATGAGTTGATTGCTTACCTAGAATTAGCTAATTTGCCGCCGACCCAAATGTTACAAGAGCACAGTCGAATTATTATGACTTACGCTATGTGCGGCTTTGCCAATATTGGTAGTTTAGGTATTATGATTGGCGGAATGACAGCGATGGCACCGGAGAAACGTGATGAAATTATCTCGTTGGGCGTTAAATCTATCTTCGGAGGAGTGCTGGCCACCTGTTTTACCGCCACCATTGTTGGCATTATTTTGAAAATATAACTGTAACTTACCTTAGCGCAACCACCACCACCCCCAAACCTCCTTGGTAAGGAGGGGAGTAAGTACTGAAGCAGAAATTCTGCGGTATTTTCCCCTCACCCCCGACCCCTCTCCCAGAGGGAGAGGGGCGAAAGAAAATAGGAGAAAATTTTTGCTTCAGTACTTACACATTATAGTAATATCCTTATCCAGTTGTCCCATAATGAGTTTGGCCAGCCAGCAGGGATAACACCCCTCGAAGGGGTGTTATCCCTCGAAAAGTACAACAGTAGGTGAGTATTACTATAGTAGCACTGCCAGGAATTAGCGGCACCGCCAGGATACTCTTCTCCTTACCAAGGAGGGGTTGGGGGTGGTTGAGTCAACTGTGCGTAAGGTGAATTATAATTTGTACCAAAGGAGATAACCGTTTGAAAGTGCTTAAACTCTTTATTCAATTCTGGCAAACTCGTTGGTCCCCTCGTCAACCAACTGAAGAACACTCCATGAAACAGTTAAATTATGTGATAATTCAGCTAGTTAAAAAAGTTATCAGCACGACTATCACCGTGTTAACCAAGATACCGTTTAAACCAATTTTTCGGGCGGCCACGAATTTACTCGCCGTGGTTAGTATAGTTACGGTAGGATGTCATTGGTGGATTGAACAACAAACTCAAGCTCGATTGTATTCGGATCTACAAACTATTCCACCCAAAAAAGTGGCGTTAGTCTTAGGGACCGTAAAACTGTTAAGCAATGGACATTTGAATCGCTATTTTCTCTATCGCATTGAAGCGGCGGCTAAATTGTATAAAGCCGGCAAGGTGAAACATATTCTAGTCAGCGGCGACAATCGTAGCAAGTATTATAATGAACCGGTTGATATGCAGAAATCATTGATGCAACAAGGTATTCCAGCGTCAGCCATTACCTTAGATTATGCCGGTTTGCGAACTTTAGATTCGGTAGTGCGGGCGCAAAAAATTTTTGCCCAAGATGATTTTATTATTGTGTCGCAAGCGTTTCATAATCAACGCGCCTTGTTTATCTGCGACTTTTATAAGATTAAGGCGATTGGTTTCAATGCACAAGAGGTCCCCTGGCAGGACGATCTGAAAACACCGATACGAGAATATTTTGCGCGATTTAAAGCGGTGTTAGATTTGTATATTTTAAGGACACCTCCTCGATTTTTAGGAGAGGAGGTGAAAATTCCGTTGTTATAAGTACTGAAGCAGAAATTTTCTGGTATTTTCCCTCACCCCCGGCCCCTCTCCCAGAGGGAGAGGGGCGAAAGAACATACGAGAAAATTTATACTTCAGTACTTAGTCTACACCCATTCGGAAAATTCTGATTCAGACCAGGTTTTCCCTAATTTGTGGTGATAGACTTATCCACTAATCATAGTTCAAACTGCCGGCACCGGCTAAACTTTACCGTCTCGAACTCTGATTAACTGAGGACTATGAACCGAAGCAGAAATTCGGCGGTATTTTCCCTCACCCCCGGCCCCTCTCTCAGAGGGAGAGGGGAGACAGGCGGCACCAATGGTTTTCTCCCCTCTCCCTCTGGGAGAGGGGCCGGGGGTGAGGGAAAATACCAGAAAATTTCTGCTTCAGTACTTATGAACCGAAGCCTCACCAATCATAGTTCATCATCTAATCATTCTAATCATAGTTCAGACTATTAACACACCATTCTGAAAATTCTAAAATTCTGAACTAAATTCCGTACTTCACGGAATCAATTCCGTACTCCAATGGCAATGGCGACTTCTTGGTTTCTTAGGTCGGGCCTACAAAAATTGTTTAATCAAATCCTCTATTTTATTCATTTCATACTCCTTCGCTAACGAGTTAAGGTGTTGGGTAAAGACTTCCAATTGAGGATTCTCTTGATGAAAGTTAGCCGTTTTTTCGACCACGCCAGAGATATCCCCCATCATCGCCAACCGGTCCAACATCGCCGCCTGTTCAGGAGAAGGACCTACTAAAATCTCTGGGAGTTTCTCGGTGGTGGGAATCGGTGCTATCGATACTATCGGTGCCGGGGAAGAGGTTTCATAATTCCAAGTTAACCCCAAATGCACTCGTAACAATTCCAACAACTGGTCCGCTTGAAATGGTTTGCTCAGAAACGCCTGATAACCCGCTTTGGGAACTTCTTCTTCCAACACACTGGCCGAAAACACCAAGATCGGTAACTCTTGAAAATCCGGCGAATTCCGCACTTGACGTATCAATTCAAAACCATCCATCACTGGCATCACCAAGTCGGTAATCACCAAATCGGTGCGACGTGCGCGGATTTGTTCTAACCCTTCTTGGCCCTGTTGCGCTTCCGTGACCTCAAAGCCTAATGGTTTCAACAAATCTCTGATGATAGCGCGATTTTCCCAATGGTCATCCACCACCAACAGGTGCCGGGGTGGCCCTTGATAACCCGTGATCACTTTCTGGTTGACCTCATGTTGTTCAACCCAGTGGGGTATTTCCGGCAGGTGTAAGTCAAACCAAAAGTGGCTGCCCTGTCCCAACGTGCTCTCTATCTGCAAGTCTCCACCCATCAATTTAATCAAGTTATTAGCAATGGTTAAACCCACGCCGGTGCCATCTGGGCGATACTGTGGGTCGCCGCCTTGTTGGAATGGTAACCGGATGTGCGCCAATTCGGCTTTGGCAATCCCAATCCCCGTATCTTCCACCAGGAAGCGGAGGTGAAATTTGGGCGTTTGACTTGGGGCGAGGTCCGGCGAAAAATCTTCACGATAACCAACTTTGAAGGTAACACCACCACGGTGGGTGAATTTAACCGCATTGCCTAATAAATTCACCAAGACTTGGCGCAACCGTTTCTCGTCACCCCGCACCCCCAGCGGTAATGGCGAGAACGGTTGATAGGCGAAGCTAATTCCCTTGAGTTCCGTGCGACTTTGAAAGAGCGAAGTGAGGTTTCGGAGAAAGTGGTAGAAATTAAACTCGGTTTCCAACAGTTTAAGGTGACCGGTTTCCGTTTTGGCCAAATCGAGGATGTCAGTTAACAGTGTCAATAAATATTCGCCACCCCGTTGAATCACGTTGATGCCTTCCAGTTGTTGGCGAGTTAACGCCGGATCGCGGTTTAAAATTTGGGTATACCCTAAAATGCCATTGAGCGGGGTCCGCAATTCATGACTTAAATTGGCCAAAAAGGTACTTTTCGCCCGATTGGCGGCTTCGGCGGCGAGTCGTGCTTGGTCTGCCAGTTGGAGGATGCGTTCACGTTGTTGTAGCCACAAGTACAATTGTAAATGATTGCGGACGCGCATCCGCACTTCTTCTTGTTTAAAGGGCTTGTTAACAAAGTCCACTGCTCCTTTCGCAAAGCCTTCGACCACGTCTTCGGTTTGATGTTTCGCGGTAATAAAAATGACCGGAATGTTCTTCGTCGCCTCTTGCTGTTTCAACCGGTGGCACGTTTCAAAACCGTCCATTACGGGCATCATCACATCCAGTAAAATTAAATCTGGGAGAATCTGAGGAGCCAACTGGAGAGCCATTTCACCACTGTTGGCAAACCAGACTTGATAGTGATCTTTGATTAACACTTTACGTAACACTTCCAGGTTTTCCGGGGTATCATCGACCATGAGAATTTTCGCCCCGCTTAAATCGATCACGATATCGACCGAGACCAGCGGGTTGGAGTGGAGCAATTCTGGTCGCTTGGGTAGAATGGCCGGGGAGGGTTGGGGTGGCGTGCTCAATGAAGGCATTTCCCCCAGCGGCCTCTGGGAAGCCGAGACCGTGGCCGGGACACACTCCGCCGGACCTGCGAGTGTGGCACGTTCCACCGTCGGTGCGGTAAGGTCTTCAAATTCGACTCCGGGGACCCATTGATTCAGACAATGATACATGGCCTCAAAGCGGAAGGGGATAAGGAGAAAGTCATGGAAGCCCAAAGATAAGACTTGTTTACCTTGGGGCTGGGAGTTTACGATAGCTACACACGGTAGGGTGGGTGAGGCACCGTCACCCCGGAGATGTTCAATTACCTCAACACTAGACAACAGCGGCAATTGCATACTCAAAAACGCGATCTGAGTCGGTTGAGTTTGAAGGTCTTCCAAACATTCAGGCCCAGAGACGGCTTCATACACTTCGACACCGATTTGCCGTAACATGGCGGTTAACATTACGCGCTGGTCTTTTTGGGCATCGGCGACCAAGGCCGTGACGTGGCAGTTGGGGGCCAAGCGGAAGTGTTTGGGAATGGCGTTTTCTACTGCTATCGGGTCTTGACTAGGGGGCAGTGGCACGGCGACGGTGAAACAAGAACCTTTGCCAAGGGTTGAAGTCACGGTTAACGTGCCACCCAGGAGTTCCACTTGTTGTTTGCTAATGGTTAAGCCCAGACCTGTGCCTCCTTGGGCTATTCCCGCGGTGTCTTGGTAAAAGGGTTTAAAAATATTTTCCAACGATTCTGGAGAAATACCTGGACCAGTATCGCTGACTACAAATTGATAAACTTCTTCCAGTGGTGTGACCCGGAGGACCACTTCACCAGAATGAGTAAATTTGATGGCATTCCCGACTAGATTGATTAAAATCTGGCGAAGTTTACCGGGGTCACCAGAGACGATTTGGTCATTTGGTAGCTGCGTGTCGACTCGCCAGACTAATTGTTTTTGTTCACAAGTCACTTTGAACATAGCTGCCACCTCTTGAAGAAGTTGGCACAAAGAAAAACTCTCATTCCGTAATTCGGTGGCTCCGGCTTCGATTTTGGACAGGTCCAAAATATCGTTGATTAACTCTAACAGGTGGTCACCACTGTTTTCGATAATCTGAAGAGATTTCGATTGTTCCTCGGTTAAATTGGTATCGCCTTGTAACAACTGTGCATATCCCAACACGGCATTGAGAGGAGTACGAATTTCGTGAGAAATATTAGCCAAAAACACGCTTTTGGCTTGGTTGGCCGCCAAGGCTTGGTCACGCGCTTTGGCTAATTCTGCGGTGCGTTGCTTGACTTTGTCTTCCAAATGTTCCCGATAATCTTGAATTTGTCCCAACATCTGATTGAAACCGTCAACCAGTTTCCCAAGTTCATCATTGCCAGGTTTTTGCGCCCGCAGGGAATAGTTATTTTGGGTACTGACGGTGTCCATAATGTGGAGGAGATGATAAATGGGAGTAGTGACCAGTTGTTGCAGTTTTCTGGCAATTAACAAGCCTAGTAACAAGGAGATAAATAATACCGTCACCAGGATGCCACCGGTCCACCAGAGACGTTCGGTGAGAGCGGTTAAATCGGATTGGATATAGGCTATACCGAGAAGGTGGTTTTTGAAGCGAATTTGCTTAAACACCTCCAAGTGATGGCCACGAAAAAAAAAGTTATCGGGTCGTGATCCAGGTTCTACCGGCGTTTGGCTTGAAGGGTAAATCTCATTGAGGGTTTTCGAGGCCACGGTTTGTGCTTCTGAAGTTCCTGCTTCTCTGAAATAAGAAGCGAAGACAGTTTCATCAGCGGCGGTAAAGAGGTGGGCGGTAATAATATGCGGATTGGCACGTAACCCGGCCATATTTTCGATAGCAGTGGCCGGCACATCATAGAGGAGTGCGGCGGAACTATTGAGGCCGATGAGGTCAGCTAACGTAAAGACTTCGGTAATCAGATTCCGACGATAGGACAGCAAATCACTGATAGCGACCGCGGTGGTTGCCAACAGCACTAAAATACTGCTGGTCAGCAAAATGATGGCACTGAGTTTTTGTTTTAGTGGTTGGTCACGAAAAGGGGTTATCTGTATCATAAAATTATTTTATTGAGTAGTGGTGGAACTCAAGTACATTTTATTTGAAAATCGCTGATAGGGTCAGGACTGGCAGTCCTTTGAGGACTGCCAGTCCTAAGTTCTCAGCCAAATTTCCTCACTACCAAAATGGTTAAAGTGTTCTAAATTCATCAAGAAAGGATACCCCGCGAAGGGGGTGTTATCCCGGTCTTTTAACTCCATTAGTTGGTAGGGACTACCGAAATCGCGGTTGGTTCATTTCTCAAACTTCCTTAAAACTGCTTCAGGTAACGAGTCATCAAAATCTTCACTTATCCAAAACTGTTTCCCCGCATCTATACCAAGCACTCGCGGCGGACGCAAGATGGCTGGTGTCTCTGGTACGGGCACCAGTTTGGCCATCGTTCGCAATCAAAATTTCTTCGCCCAGGGCGACATAATTCAGTCAGTGTGATAATTGTGTTTCGGCTTCTTGTAAAGTAATCACTGCCATATTTATTTCACCTCATTATTTTCGTTCCAACGCTGGCGCGTGGGAACAAGAAAATAAATCACTTTGATATTTTAAAATAACTTTAACGTGGTGTCAATATTTCTATCTGGAACGCAATAAGAATTATTGCGCCGCTGTTCGTTCGCAATAATTCTTATTGTGCTCCAGAGGGAATCGTGCAGTTTTACAACGGCATTGACGGTTGGGGGGGGGGGGGGGGGGGGGGGACCTAATCTCTAGTAAGAGAAGATGTATTTTTCTATCACCATCAAACGTCCTTTGGTTTGCTCACCTGTTATCACCACGGTCAATAGTGATGGGCAACGATAAAACCGTTCCCCACCCTACCTGACTTCAGTACTTACCTATCGTGTTTAGTGCGCTTTTATCCGATTGGTTGATTAAAATATTCTGATTAGAGCGGAAACTGCTGACGACAGACTTTAGAATTTTATTGAAAGGAGATTTAATAAGGAGAAGTGGCGCGCCCGGAGAGATTCGAACTCCCGACCACCTGGTTCGTAGCCAGATACTCTGATCCACTGAGCTACGGGCGCGTATAAGATAGGAACAACTTAAACTACTTAGTATAGAATGTTGGCGGAGAAAGAGGGATTCGAACCCTCGATGAGCGTTTATTACCCATACTCCCTTAGCAGGGGAGCGCCTTCGACCACTCGGCCATCTCTCCACTCATTTTAAAACTTACTTAAATGCTATTATTTTATGGTAACTAATTCTTAGTATAGCTTACTCACCCAAATTTGGCAAGTCCTCAATACTGAATATCAACTGTATTAATTATATCTGCTCACTTTATAAAATGCAATACCTTAGTTTAAAAAATTTATATTTTATCTTAAATCAATCGATTACATAAAATTTTAATTTTTAATTTTTAATTTTTGTATATATTTTATTAAAATTCAAATCATACTTCTAATGAATAATACTGCATTAGAGAATACTCAAATTAGCAAGTTTCTTAAAATTAGACGAGGGCTGAACTGCATAGCTTAATATAGAAGTATTCAGGTAGATGTGTACAACCTTAGTATAGTAATATCCTTATCCAGTTGTCCCATAATGAGTTTGGCCAGCCAGCAG
>DZAL01000087.1 GCA_022729575.1 Thiomargarita sp. | reverse complement strand
TTAAAACCTGACCGGGGGATTCCTTAACTTAATGGCAGTGCGGCTAAAGCCTCTACTCCAACCGGCTAAAGCCTCTACTCCAAGGTTTCTTTACCTCGTTACCACAGCTCCGCGTGGTAACGAGAATCATTTTATTTTATTTTTAGAGGTTCACACTATGAAAAAACGATGGGGATTAATGATGATGTGGTGGGCGGTCACTACGGTTTATGCGGGTGAGTGTCCTAGCGGCTATTGTACTCAAGGAGATTGTGAAAATGGCTTTGGCACTTGTCTTTGGGAAGGGCGTTCCAAGTACGAGGGGCAGTGGCAGAATGGTCAGAAGACACATGGTAAGCAACAATTTTTGTCGGTTCAGAGTGATCGGGATTGGTATGACGGAGATTTTTGGAATGGGAAGTTTCATGGCCAGGGCACTTTGCGGTGGCGAAATGGGGACCAGTATGTTGGAGAATGGAAAGCCCTCCCAGAGGGGCACGGTAAACGTGATGGACAGGGGCGAATGCAGTATGCGAATGGTCAAGTGGAAGATGGCCTGTGGCAACAAGGGAAATATCAAGGACCTGCATCACCGTCACCTGCGGAGCCGCCAGTATCGGTGGCTTTATCGTCAGGAAAAGGACGACCGGTCATTATTCCGACTTCTTCTGGCAAACGAATTGCGTTGGTTATTGGGAATGCGGCCTATTCGGGCGTTAAAGGTCTGAAAAATCCCGTTAATGATGCCCAGGCGGTGGCTAAAACTTTGCAAGAATTGGGATTTGAGGTGCTGGGCGGGGGATATTCTGATTTGTCTCAAAAGGAGATGAAACGTGTGATTAGAGAATTTGGGGCAAAAATCGCCGCTGATAAGAATGCGGTAGGGTGGTTTTATTTTGCGGGTCATGGCATACAACTGAATGGGGCAAATTATCTCATTCCAGTAGATGCCCAGATTGAGAAGGAACAAGATGTGGATTCAGAATCGGTGGAGTTGGCTAAAGTGATGGCAGAGATGGATAACGCACAGAATCGGTTGAATCTGGTTATTTTGGATGCGTGTCGTAATAATCCGTTTCTCCAAACTTTTAAGCGAGCCTGGACACAGCCTGGAGGGTTGGCGACGGTTGGTCAGGCCCCGGCTGGCACCTTGATCGCTTTTGCCACCAGTCCTGACGCGGTGGCTGATGATGGCCCCGGCCGTAATGGGTTGTATACCGGAGTGTTAGTAAAAATGATGAAACAGCCTTGTCTAACCTTGGAACAGATGTTTAAGCGGGTTCGCACGGAGGTGAAGCAACTCTCAAAGGGACAACAACTGACGTGGGAAAGTACTTCTTTGGAGGGAGAAGATTGGTATTTAGTGGGATGTCATTAGTGTAGAGTTTCCAATTAAGATTTGACAACTTTCGAAAAGTTGTCAAATCTACCGTCTCGTTCCCACGCTCCGCGTGGGAATGCCACGGTGACGCTCGGTGTCACTTAGACCTTACCAGTGCAGTAGGTAGAACGGCACAGGTCAGCGACTGGCGGCACTTCAGACCACTACGGGACGCGGAGCGTGATAACGAGGTGAACTCCAGAGGTCTAAGAGTAAGGATTCCATAGACACTCAATGGGGGGGGAATCTCACCCCATAACTTAACGCCTAACTGGGCACACCCACCCTACAAAGACTACAAAGATTGCATATCATGTCCAACGAACTGATACACGACATTATCCAGTGGGATATACGAAACTGGTACACGGCCCTGAAATACTGGGACAACGCCGTAACTTGGGACAACATTCAAACTTGCCTCGAACTGGGCGGACGCGAAGGCGGATTATCGCTCTGGCTCGCACTAAAAGGCAAAAACGTAATATGCTCCGACCTTCGCGAGGCCAAAATGCAAGCTCAACCACTACACACAAAGTACAACGTAACATCGTACATACAGTACCAAAACATAGACGCTACCCTTATCCCTTATGAAAATTATTTCGACCTCATCGCCTTCAAATCCATCATTGGTGGAATAGGCAGAAGTAGCGACCACCAAAAACTGCAACAGCAAGTCTTTACACAAATACATAAGGCATTAAAACCAGGTGGCAAATTAATTTTTGCCGAAAATGCTATGGCATCACCTATCCACCAATTTTTGAGAAACCAATTTATTCCCTGGTCAACCTACTGGCGATATATTCGACTAGAAGAATGCCACGAGTTCCTGGCCTCTTTTTCGTCATTCCAACTCCAAACCACGGGCATACTAGGTACTTTTGGAAGAACCGAAACACAAAAACATTTTTTGTCCACCCTTGATAACTGGTTGCTAAACAAAATTACCCCCGATAGTTGGAAATACATCGTTTATGGAGTAGCCCAAAAATAAAAACATTCCAAGGCGTGAAAAAGTTCTTAGCCAATGTAGGGTGGGGGATTAGTTAGGCGTTAAGTTTTGGTAGTGCCTTACCTTTGGGTGAAATTCACAGCTACCATCCCTTCGAGGGATGGCACGGTTTTAGATTTGACCACTTTCGAAAAGTTGTCAAATCTGTGCTGGGGAGTCCAAAACAAGTTTTGGACTTCTATAGTTCATAACTGTTTATGCCAAGCCTTCAGTACCCACACATTCCACAAAAACGCCCGCTGGTCAACCCGTTGTTGCAAATGTTCATCGATTTTAGTCTGTATCACCTGTTGCTTCAAGGGTAACGAGGAAGCATCTTCAAGCGTCAATTGCCGCTGCGAAAACCATTTGCCAATTGGCACCCCAAATCCCTTTTTGCTTCGATAAATAATTTCTTTGGGTAACACCGTTTCTAACGCCTTTTTTAAAATATATTTAGTTTGGCCATGACGGAATTTATAATCGCTTGGAATTTGCCGAACCAAATTGACCAATTCTATATCTAAAAATGGAGAACGTGCTTCCAGAGATACCATCATACTGGCACGGTCTAATTTGACTAAAATATCATCTTGCAAGTACAGTTTGGTATAAAACTGCAAAGTTTTATCAATAAGATTATCTTGTCGGCAGGCTTCCCATTGGGTTATGGCTTCCGAATACAGTTCCTCTAAATTAACCGGCTCGGCAAATAATTCGGCCAATTCCATGGGCGATAAGGTGGCCATCCAGACGGGGCACCAAAACGGTGCTGGATAATTCAAACCGCGTAAAGTGCGTTTAATTTTAAAGTCTAAACTCATATTACGATGAGACACCGGCAATCGCGCTAACAACATTTGGATACCTTGATGAATCGGTTTGGGAATAACTTTGCTATACCACTTGGCCCATTGCAACGCGCGAAAGGGATCATAGCCGGCAAATAATTCATCTCCTCCATCTCCTCCCAAGGCCACCGTCACAGTTTGCCGGGCAAACCGACACAGCAAATAAGTCGGCAATAGGGAACTATCGCCCAGCGGCTCATCCAATTTCGCCAAAATCGCTGGCAGTAATTCTCTACTGGTTTCCAAAGAAAGCGTTTCCAGATGATGTTGTGTGCCTAAAAACTCGGCCACCTGAGCGGCATAACGTGATTCGTCAAAATCCGGTTCGGTAAATCCAATGCTGAAAGTATTTAAGTGCTTGGCCTCAACATGTTGACTAGCAAAAGCCGCTACCGCCGAGGAGTCAACTCCACCACTCAAAAAAATACCTAATGGTACATCAGACCTTAAACGCCGTTGCACTGCGCGGTCAAGTAATTCTCGCAGTTGTTCACTCCATTCCTCTTCGGGTGGTTTAGGAAGATGGTCATAAGGCTCTAGCACGAAATCCCAATATTTATCGATTTTCAATTCCCCAGTATTGATTTTATAAATCAGTGAATGGCCACCAGGCAATTTGTAAATATTCTGATAAATCGAATGAGGGGCTGGAATATAGCCATAACCAAAGTATTTTTTCAAGGCCAAGCTCGATAGAGAAGAGTTGACACTGGGATGGCAAGTGACCGCAGTCAACTCCGAAGCGAAGACCAAAGTATTTTGTTGATGCGTGTAGAAAAACGGCTTTTTACCGAAACGGTCACGACTGCCAAATAGCCAATTATTCTCGCGGTCATACAGTACAAACGCCCACATCCCATTGAGTTTATTGGGCAAGTCACTCCCCCAAGCCCGATAGCCATGCAATAACACTTCTGTATCGGAATGGTCTGTGACAAAACGATAACCTTGAGATTCCAGCGTGTGGCGGAGTTCCAGGTGATTATAAATCTCACCATTGAAGACGATTCCCAAAGTACCATCGCTGGTCCACATGGGTTGGCTACCGCTCGCCAGATCGAGAATAGATAAACGGCGATGACCTAGATATACGGCTGAATTAGCGTCATACCATAACCCTTCCGCGTCGGGACCACGATGAAATAATTGCGTAGTCATTCGACGCAAGTCTACCACTGTGCCCAATCCTACAAAGCCTGCGATACCACACATAAATGTTATTCTGCTTTAAGATTCAGACGACGACGAATGATATAAGTAGCCTTGTGCTGTGATTCGTGATAAGTGCGAACTAACAATTCGCCAATTAACCCGATAAAGATGGATTGCACTCCGATGATAAATAACATGACGGAGAGCAACAACAACGGGCTAGTTATCATGTAGGTGCCTTGCACCATTTTGTCAAGAATCAAATACAAGACGGTTAATAAACTACTAAATATGAGCATAGCCCCCACACTTCCAAACAAATAAAGCGGTTTCTGTCCATACTTATGTAAAAATTTCACGGTCAATAAGTCTAACATAACTTTGAGAGTACGCTCAAGACCATATTTAGATTGACCATAACGCCGGGGATGATGTTTGACTGGCATTTCCACAATACGCGCTCCCACTGAGGCCGCATACGCCGGTAAGAAACGGTGCATTTCACCATAAAGTTTATATCCGATCAAGACCTCGCGTCGATAGGCTTTTAGGGTACAACCATAATCATGTAAATGAACACCTGTTACCTTAGAAATCAAGCCATTAGCCAATTGAGAGGGTAAAGTGCGGGTCAACCAAGTATCTTGACGATCCGCCCGCCAACCGCTGACCACATCATAACCCTCTTCTAACTTGGCTAACATAGCTGGAATATCCGTTGGGTCATTTTGCAAATCAGCATCCATAAAAATCACAATATCGCCTTGTGCATGCGCGATGCCTGCAGCAATGGCTGTGGTTTGGCCATAATTACGGGTGAATTGTATAGCTTTAACCCGTGAATCTTGTTGCGCCAATTGTTCTAGTCGTTTAAAACTAGCATCCTGACTCCCATCATCAACAAAGATGATTTCATAATCATAACTGGTAGTGCTTAGGGTAGAAGTTAAACTTTCATGTAAAGGGAGAAGGGTACTTTCTTCGTTATAAACTGGGATAATAATAGAGATAGTTTGGTTCATAAAATGGTTTGGGGTTGTTCCTCAGACTTAAAGTACAAAAGTAGATGAATATTACCATAAGTACTGAAGCCGAAATTTTCTCGTATGTTCTTTCGCCACTCTCCCTCTGGAAGAGATGGTGAAGAAAAATACCGCCGAATTTTTGCCGCAGTACTTAACCATGTAAGAGCATAGCGATAATCAAAGTACCAGCCAACACTATGCCGGAAATCATCCAGAAATGAAGGTTGAATTTGAAGTGTTTCCGCAAGCCTAAACCGAGGAATGCGGCACCACCGGCAAAAATTGCCGCCACCAAGATTGCTGAGAAGTTTTCCCAAAAATTGGATTGCTTATGCGATAATTCTATAACCAAATGTGTAAATTCGGCGGCGTAAAAAGACACAAAAAACATCTCTAGCCATTCAACTTTCGTTTGCACCTCGGAGATGTGAGTCACATTTTTGTGCATTTCCTGAGCATGAATCGATGCCACGATATTTTCCATCAATTTCAATTGGGTACTGAAACTGGCATGATCAGATTGAATCTGGCGCAAATACTTTTCCTCGACTTCTTGCGCAAAGAGGTTAGGAAAGTTAAAACCCGTCTTTTGAGTTAACTTGACCAATCTTTTCCGATAATTGTAAAGATTCGTTTCAATCGTATATCTTTGACTTTCCAAACCCGTCAACAGTGCAACATAACGAGAGAAGATATTATTTGCCTTCTTCAACAGCGCTGATAAGTCAACTGATTGCTGTAACTCTTCTGGTTGCTGAAACTCTGCTCTACAAGATTGCACTGCCACAGTTTCCTGTTTTAAGAGCTTCTTCAACTCCCGACTTTGGGCATAAGCCCAAGTTATCTTATGCCGATACCAAAATAATTGCAATTCGTCCCGAAGCAACTCAGGTACCATTTTACTTACGGCACTTTCATTAGCAAATAAAATAATGACGACATGAGATTCTTGTTGCGTATCCCATAGTTCAAACAATTTTCCCTCGGCAATGTTGGTTTCACCCGTCTTATCCTCAAACCAATCGCCATTGGGCATCAATGCCCGATAACAATCTTGCGCAATTGTATCATAGTCATCCAATGACACACCCATCACGGACGCATAAAACACCCAGGTTTGTCCTAATGTCGCCTTCTCCCCCTGTAACTTCTGCTCAATGACCTGTTTCAGACCAGCCACCCAATGTAAATTCTCACTGGGTTGATTATCTTTATCTGAACCATCAATGACCAAACCGTAAGAATCGGACAAGCGGACCGGATAAAAATAGCCCTCATAATGAGCCTCGCTAAAACGCTCAAATCGCTGTTGACCAAGCAATTCGACTGTGTCGTTGCCGCTGTTATCCATTAGGTCAATTTGAGGACCGAGGTGAACGGGCAATTTACGTTTGAAATGGTCACGTTTCTGCGCAATTTCTGAATCATCTTGCCCTAATCCTTCCCGCAAATCATAGAGGAATAAATCTAAAGTCGGATAAATTAAATGTGGCATAATAATACCTTTTCCTTTCATCGGTTATCATTCAATCCTGTTCGATAATCTTGGCACAAACCATCGGTCAACTTTCGACTGCTTTTGGCGCAATAACTACAGATTCCTAATCTCTCGCCGATGCCATCCAAAATCTCTCCTCGATTACAGTCGTAATCTAACGAAATGTGGATGATTTTTTGAACTAGAGAAGCAGTCTCTTTGCTACCTAATCGTTCAAATACCTTATCTTCTTCCATCACCTGTAGTATTTCATTCAACATGTAACTACCACCATGATTGGACATAATACCTCCTCATTTAACCGGTTTAGACGAATGACCTGGTTTTACCACTTTATCAGCCGCTGGTAACAATCGGCTGGCCATGTCCGCAACCTCGTTACTCTTCAAAATAATCGTCGCCACTTCGACCACGATATTTTCCAATTCTTGACTTCGTTCAGGACGAAGTGGAGAGGGTGTAAAACCCAACGTCGGCACCCCCTCCAACTGAAATTGCTGTCTCAATTCGACACTAGGTAACAGTGTCATCAACTCCACCGCAGTCCAAGACTGCCATTGCGATAGGAATTGCTGATAACGTTGCGCCAAAATTGGATGTTGACCCCAAATCGCCTCCATTTTAGCCTGCATATTTTGCCAATCAGTCTCATTCGGATGCTTGGTCCGAAAGGATTCGAGTTTATTGCCCAATTGTCGCAATTGTTGTTGAGTGCCAGGATCAATGGTCACTTCTCGCAATGCACATAACAGAGCCAGTAAATTTTTAGTCATCATGGTGTACCCTCAAAAAAATAGTTGATTTTACCCTTGTACTCAAATTTATAGTGTACTATAATACCAGATTAATCTATTTTATGCTATAGTTATTTTGCAATATTTCAAATTGCCCACAACATTAACTTAGGAAAAATCTTATGCCCGCTAAAGATATTTACCACGATGTGGTGAAAAATGCCTTAATCAAAGACGGTTAGACGATTACACATGACCCCTTAACTATTCAATTTGGTGGTGTTGATTTCTACGTTGACTTAGGTGCCGAACGAATGATGGCGGCGGAAAAAAATGGGCAACAAATTGCGGTGGAAACGAAAAGTTTTACTGCCCATTCATTGTTATACGAATTTCATCTAGCCGTTGGCCAATTTATCCATTATCGGTTAGCCTTGAAAGAAAAGGCACCGAGACGTATCCTATATCTAGCGGTACCTTTAACGGTTTATCAAGAATTTTTTGCACTCCCGTTTGTACAACTCTCCCTGAAAACTAATCGGGTGAAATATTTCGTTTATGAAATCCAACCAGAGGTCATTGTGAAATGGAAAAACTAGAGAAATACCGAACTTATATTGAACAACTGCTAACCAAATATGGCAATTATAAAATCGCCTACGGGGATATAGAAAAACAACTCCTGTTTGATAGAGAACGTGACCATTACCAACTCTGTATGTTCGGTTGGGAGGGTGAACAACGGGTCCGCGGTTGTCTCTTACATCTGGACATTAAACAAGGCAAAATTTGGCTCCAACATGATAGCACAGAATCTAATATTGCCACCGAATTAGTCGCCTTAGGGGTGTCCAAAGAGGACATTGTCTTGGCTTTTCACCCGCCATACCTGAGACCCTACACTGACTTTGCCACAGGATGAAAGTAGGGTGCGTCCCACGCACCATTCCCCTCACCCTTTTACCCACTTTTAGAGGAAACCTAAAATGATACAAAACCTTACTTTACGTTCTCACGTCGGTGCTGATGGTCTATTGCACTTGAATATACCGACCAATTTAACGGAAACGGATTTAGAAATTACAATATTGATACGTCCAGTCATGGCGGACAATCGTCAACCGGAGAAATTCTCAGAATGGTGGTCAAAACGACTGGCGAAATTTCCTGATGCGGCGGACAAAGCGGCAGAACGGGATTTACGGTATGAATACCTGGCGGAGAATTATCAACTATGAACATCTTCGTGGATTGTGACGTACTTTTAGATGTCGGATTAGGCCGAAAACCTTTCTGCTATCTGGCAGGAGAATTACTTAACTATCTGGAAGCTAACCCCAATCAAGGCTTTATGGCTTGGCATTCGGTGGCCAATCTGTCTTATCTAATAGGTAAAGCCACCAACCGAGAACATGCCAAATCTTTCATCGTTAGATTATGCCACTTTATCCAAGTGGTCCCCACCGGCACCAACGATGTCTTCATCGCCGCCAATCTGCCAATAACCGATTTTGAAGATGCCTTACAATGTGCTGCCGCTATGGCCTGTGAAGCGACAGTCATTGTCAGTCGGAATGTGAAAGATTACCAACATTCGCCAATTCGGGCCGTGACACCAGAACAATTGTGGCAAGAATTGAGAATTGAATCTATTTAAGGTGGAAGTGGTAAAATCAAAGTTTAAACCTGACAGGTCCCGAAGACCTGTCAGGTTTGACCACGACCTTGTGCATCACTATCGGAAAATGACCACGAACTATGAATCAAATCCTAATTTGCAATTTTTTAAGAGTTATGATTTAATTCTGTTAATTCTAAAATTCTGTAAATTCTGATTCAGACAACTACCTACAAGGTGATTACCATGTTCGCTAACCATTCAAACCGCAACGCCCTGGTTACCGGCATTTCTTCTCGTTCCCATGCACTGCGTGGACTGGCTATAGAAACAAACATTAGGAAACCTTGACTATGAATCACTCAAACATTCTCATCATTCCCATGGAAGTGGAACTAAAAACTCAGGCCGAACGCATATTACATGCCGCTGGCTTGACTTCTGTGGAAGCTATCACACGATTTTATGAATACTTGGTATCGCAAGGACAGTTACCGGGATTTATTTCAAAGTTTAACTCCGTGACGTTACAAACTTTTCAGGATACCGACAGCGGTGAAAATCTCGTTGCTTGTGACCATGCCAAGGATTTGTTTGATAAACTGGGCATTTAACTTATGTTGAAACCCTCATTCACTCGCCAATTTGAACGAGACTTGAAGTTAATGCAGAAACGAGGAAAGAATCCACAAAAGTTCAAAACAGTGGCTGAAATTCTGATAGGAGGACAACTGCTATCGGAACGTTATAAAAATCATAAGTTGGTGGGAAATTATGCGGGTCGGTATGAATGCCATATAGAACCAGATTGGTTGTTGGTCTATAAACTCACTGCCACGGAAATCGTGTTTGAACGCACCGGCACTCATGCGGACCTGTTTAACTAAGGAAAATGACCATGAATAAAATACATGGTTGCAACTTTTTAAGATTTATGATTTAATTCTGTTAATTCTAAAATTCTGCAAATTCTGATTCCGACAACTAGATACAAGGTGATTACTATGTCCACCAACCACTTATTAAACCGCGACGCTCTGGTTATCGGCATTTGCCAATACGACGACCTACCCATGTCGGCCCAACTGGAGACCCTGGCCAAACAAGCCGAACAACTGGCCCAACTCCTTGAAACACAAGATTGCCCATCACGTCGAGGAGTAGCTTAGTGGGTCAATAAAAAAATAAACTACTCCATTGAATTTTTCAATCACCACGTAGAAACCGAGATATTTAATTGGCCGGAGAGGAGAGTATCTTGGCAAATTTTGTTCGAATCACGGAAACCATAGTTAGCTTTGGGCCAAATTTAGGCAGACCTTATACTTCATCTTTGGGTGAGGGACTGTTCGAGATTAGAGCTAAAGGTGTTGCGGGCATTGGACGTGCTTTTTTTTGCACCTTGAAAGGTCGTCGCGTAGTGATTTTACACAGTTTTATCAAGAAGAGTCAAAAAACACCCAAGAAGGAATTAGCCATCGCATGTAAACGTTTAAAGGAGGTGCAAAATGTCTGAAGTTAAATATCAACCAGTACCATTCAAACCCAAAGTATTTGCTGAACAGCAAGGTAAAAAATCGCACTCATTTAAAGCCGAATATGAAGCTTTAGAGGATGAATTTGCAGCCCTCGCAGCGTTGCTACAAGCACGTCAAGCGGCCGCGTTAACCCAAGCCGAAGTCGCCACCCGGATGGGCATCTCCAAGTCCAGGTTAGCACAAATAGAATCTTCCCTGGGCCACCAGAAAAATTCTCCTTCGCTAGCTACTTTGCGTCGTTACGCTGAGGCGTGTGGCAAAAAATTGTTAATACAAATAGTCTAGCCAGGTAAGACGGGCAAACAGTTTATCGTTGCCCACCTGGTTTGGGAGTAGTGTTGCAAAGGTAATAGTATGAGGCGATTTATAACAACGAGTACAACGAATTTAGAAATAAACGAATTGACTCATTTTTACCCATTCGTTTATTTCTAAATTCGTTGTACTCGATAGGGAAAATACCACACCATTACCTCTGTAACACCACCAGGTTTGGGAGTAGATGAGTGGTTCAAAAAAACACTTGACCCCTCGACACCGTTTAAGTTATACTTAAATAACCTATCTAAAACCGAGATAAAACCATGTCCACTAACCACTTAAACCGCGATGCCTTAATAATCGGTATTTGCCAATACGACAACCTACCCATGTCGGCCCAATTGGATACGCTGGCCAAACAAGCCGAACAACTTGCCCAACTCCTTGAAACTCAAGGCGGTTTCAAAATCACGCGCCTGCCATGCGCTGCCGACCTGACATTAGATTTAAACAAACGAGTCACCTTGCCTCAATTAGAACAAGCTATTGAAAAATTACTTTATCCACCCGCAGAATCACCGACGCAAACAGCATTATTATTCTTTGCCGGGCATGGTTTAGTCAAAGAAACGAAATTGGGTAAAGAAGGCTTTTTAGCAACCAGTGAAGCCGATAGCAGAAGTGTCTATGGATTCTCACTAAAAACTTTACGCGACCTGCTTCACAACAGTCCCATCAAACAACAAATTGTCTTCCTAGAATCCTGTCATAGCGGTGAATTTTTCACCCATTTTCAAGCCGATGAGAAACGTGACTATTGCTTTGTCACTTCCGCACGGGCGCATGAAGCGGCGTTAGCAGAAGGACTGTTAACTCAAGCCTTGTTAAATATCTTAGGCGATTCCTCCAAAGGTTATATTCTCAGTGAACAATTGCTTGAACAATTACGAGACCAATCTTCTATCACCAAAGGTTGGCAACGATTTGAATGGAAGTCACAAGGTAAACCGATTGTTTTAACTAACCAAGCCTTTTCACAGACTCCTATAGAAAATGCCAAACCCTACAAAGGCTTACACTACTTTGATAACAAACCCGAAGATGCCTTATTTTTCAAGGGACGTGAGAAGTTAATTGCCGAACTTCTTACCAAAGTGCAAGAGAAGTCTTTCTTAGCCATCTTAGGTGCTTCTGGCAATGGCAAATCGTCCGTAGTGCGGGCGGGTGTCTTGTATCAATTGCAACAGACCGAACGCTGGCAAATCGTCAATCCTTTCACCCCTACGGCTAACCCTTTGACCGCATTAACTAACGGGCTGGGGACCACCGACGTGTTAACCTTGGTCACCTCTGCCAATGCGCGGGTGATTCTCACCATTGACCAATTTGAGGAAGTCTTTTCGTTGTGTCAAGATGGTCAAGCCCGTGAGACATTTTTCAATATCTTGTTAGACGCGGTAGAACAAGCGACGGGCAAGTTATGTCTTATCGTAGTAATGCGGGCCGATTTCCTGGACAAGTGTTCAAACTATCCTAGACTAGCCCGTTATTTTCAAGACCATCAACACATCGTGACTCGTCCGACAGAAGACGAAATTCAGCAAATCATTGAGGCACCTGCGAAGCAAGCAGGATTATCGGTAGAACCGCGTCTCGTGGCCGAGATGATAACGGATTTTAAAGATTCCATCGGTGGTTTGCCGTTGTTGGAATTTGCGTTGACCACGTTATGGGAAAAGGGTAAAGCGGACCGCTTATTGCGTTATGCGGATTATCAAGCGTTGGGCGGTATTCAAGGGATTTTGGAGAAAAAAGCGACGGAAATTTATGAGACCACTTTAACGCCCGCAGAACAAGTGGTGGCCAAACGAATCTTTTTAGAATTGACGGATTTGGGAGAAGGCAAGCCCGACACCCGGCGGCTGGTGCCACAGACGGAGTTATTAAGTTTTGCCACTAGGACTGCCAGTCCTTCGAGGACTGGCAGTCCTGAACCTAGTGTGGAACAAGTGATAGCCAAGTTAGCCAAAGAACATCTGATTGTCACGGACCAAACTGCGGTAACGGTAGTGAATATTGCCCACGATGCCTTGATTGAACATTGGTCGGTGTTACGGAAATGGCTAGACCAATCTCGTGAAGATTTGAAGTTGCAACGGCAGATTAATGAGGGGGCGAAGGCTTGGAAGGCGGGGAAAAAGGCGTTGTTAGTGGGCGTGGATTTGGCGCTGGCGGAGGAGTATTTGGGGACGCATTTGGAGAGGGTGGCGTTGTCTGAGATGGGAGTAAGGTTTGTTAAAGTTAGTGTAGCATGGCGTAAACGAGAGGCACAGGAACGGGAACAACCGCGTAGAGATCGGGAACGGTTGCAACGGCGTAATTTGCTAGTGTTGCAGGTGTCGCTTGTGGTAGCATTGCTGTTAGGAGCGTTGGCAGGATGGCAGTGGCAAAAAACGAAAGAACAACTACAAGAAGTCCAAGTACAATTGGAGAAGGCATATAAGAATGAAATTGCCGCAGCGTTGGCAGGATGGCAGTGGCAAAAACCGAAAGAACAACTACAAAAAGTTCAAGTACAATTGGAGGAAGCACATAAGAATGAAATTGCCGCGATGGTGGCACAGCACGAGTCTGATAAATATAAAATTCAACAGCAAATGGAGATTGCTCATAGGAACGAAATCACGGCAAAGAGAGAACTTGAAAACGTACAGATGGTACAAAATATTTTTGATAATGCTATTTACAAAATGGTATCTGAGTATAATGTAATTATTGGAAAAAGCAATCTTGAAGATACCATGATTGAAACAATCCTTTCTGTGATTCAAACGCAACTCACAATCAATCCAAAATATAAGAACGCATGGTTTATTAAGGGTTTCTTTTTGGCTGAACAGGGAAAATTAGAAGAAGCTATAATTGCTTATCACAAACAATCGGAAATTACCCCTAACGGGCCGAATATCTGGAACAAATTGGGAAATACTTTATATAAGCAAGGTAACTTGGATGAAGCATTGTACGCTTATCGCAAACAATTGGAAATTAGCTCTAAACATAAATGGGCTTGGAATGGGTTGGGTAATGTTTTAAGTGACCAGAGTAAATTAGAAGAAGCGGTGGAGGCTTATCGCAAACAACTGGAAATTAACCCTAAACATGAAGAAGCTCAAAACAGTTTGAAGCACATTTTTATACTACCAGTGGAATGCTCGAAATAGCCATGTAGTTGCCCACCAATCTGACTACTTACCCAATGAACCCTATCAAAAAACTTGCCCGCAATCTCCAGACGGGGGAGGGTGGGAGAAGGTGTGGTTTAAGGAGGAGAGTACAACGGATGGATGGGATAAACGGATAAATCGGTACAGCGAACCGTCTGGTTTTAGTACCAAACTAGCGTGGGTTTATCCGTTTATCCCATCCATCCGCTGTACTCATGGAATTACCAAACCATTTGAACATCGACGGACAGGGTTGGAAAACTTATCAGGTCTTTCGCTGGGCGTAATCTCACCCACTGAAGAATGGCAACGCCACTTACCCGCTGAACCCTATCAAAAGACTTGCCCGCTATCCAGAAGGGGGAGGATGGGAGAAGGTGTGGTTTGAGGAGAGGACAACGGATTGAGGGGAGAAACGGATTGACTGGTTAGCCATTCGGGCCGAATTAACCGTAAGAGACTTTATGATTAAAACCTTTAAATGCAAAGAAACCGAAAAGATATTTCTCCACAGTTCTTCTACCAAACTGCCTCAAGATATTCAAAAGACGGCTTTGCGTAAATTAAGATATTTAAATGCGGCCAAAGACCTAAGAGATTTACTCATTCCACCGGCGAATCGTTTAGAAGCCTTAAGTGGTGACCGACGTGGACAATACAGTATTCGTATCAATGCCCAATGGCGAATTGGCTTTGAATGGCAAGAAGGCAATGCTTACCAAGTTGAAATTATAGACTATCATTGAGACAGGAACAACATTATGAATGAACCACAACTATCACCCGTTCATCCAGGAGAAATACTGTGGGAAGATTTTCTTAAACCCATGCAAATCAATCCCCTGACTTTGGCTAATCATCTCCACCTGTCACCACGAGAGATTAACCAAATTCTGCAAGGACAACGTGCTATTACCGCAGAAATAGCTTTACGTTTGGCCCGTTTTTTTGGTACGTCTGAAGACGTTTGGATGAATCTGCAATCATATTATGACTTGGAAATGGCGAAACGCCAATGGCAAACGCAAATTGTTCAAGAAGTGATTCCTTATGGGCTTTGCACAGGATTGATGGTAGGTTAGACAACGGGTTTCTCGTGGCCCACCATTTGGCCAAGAAGGTGGGCAAATCAACCTTTGCCCATCCTACTACACAGGTTTGTCCGATGAACCCTATCAAAAAACTGGCCCGCAATCTCCAGAAGGGGAAGGGTGGGAGAAGGTGTGGTTTAAGGAGGAGAGGACAACGTATTAAGAAATTTACGAATTGACTGGCCACTCTCTATCTGAACCCATTTAACTATGCGAATCATTTCTAAAAGTACCTTACGCCAGTTTTGGGAGAACTATCCCGAGGCCAAAGATTCCCTACGGGCCTGGCATGAAGAAGCGTTGAAAGCGGATTGGGCCACGCCGCAACAGTTAAAAACGCAATTTCATCATGCCAGTATTCTCAAAAACAGTCGAGTCGTGTTTAATATCAAAGGCAATGACTACCGACTCGTGGTTAAAATTAACTATCCTTATCGTGTGGTGTACATCCGTTTTGTGGGAACACATTCACAATATGATAAGATTGACGCAGAGACCATTTAATGAACCTCAAACCGATTAAAACTGAAACCGATTATCAAGAGGCGTTAGCCAAAGCATACCAGTTAATGGATGCCGAATGGAATACCCCCGAAGGTGAAGAATTGGACCTCTTAACGGCCCTCATTGAGAACTATGAAGCCAAATATTACCCGGTGACTCCTCCAGACCCTATAGCCGCTATTAAATTTCGAATGGAACAATTGGATTTAGAGGAACTAGATTTAGAACCTTGGCTGGGTAATCGTGAACAAGTCCGCCAAATTTTAAATCGTCAACAGGATTTATCGGTGGGGATGATTAGACAACTTCACCGGGATTTAAAAATTCCTTTGGAAAGTTTAATTGGCGAGTAAGGTCCGGAGGAAATGTCATAGTTGAGGGTGCCACTTCCGCCACGACGAATGGCAACGCTACTTACCCGACGAACCCTATCAAAAAACCTGCCCGCAATATCCAGACGGGGGAGGGTGGGAGAAGGTGTGGTTTTAGGAGGAGAGTGCAACGGATTGAGGAGAGAAACGAATTGAGTAAGGCAGGGCCAGTGCCAGGACATTAATTATTTATGGTATTCTCTAATTCGTGGTGATATTATGTGATAATTTTCCAAACCAACCGTAGTAGTTACAACTATCTTGATTTAGCTATACAGGAGAATTAATGATGACTTTTGAAAAATTCATGACGATTGACCCGGACCTCTTGCATGGTACGCCAGTGTTTCGTGGCACCAGAGTCCCCGTAGAAACCTTATTTGACTATCTCACTACTGGTGAATCTATCAACAACTTTTTGGAGGATTTTCCCACCGTTACCGCCGACTTGGTGAAACAAGTCTTGGAATATTCCAAACTCGCACTGGTGGCCTAAATGAGAATTTTATTAGATGAAAACCTGCCTAGAAAACTCAAACAGGCGTTCCCAGGTCACCTGGTCACCACGGTAGGTGAAATGGGATGATCTGGCCGGAAAAACGGTGACTTACTCAAATTAGCCGAAGAAGTATTTGAAGTTTTGGTAACGGTGGATAAAGGTATCCAATACCAACAAAACTTTACCGACCGACAACTCATTTTGGTTACCCTGATTGTGGTTCAAAACAAAATATCATACCTGTTGCCCTTGATTCCAAGGGTGTTAAAAGAACTGCAAGTAGCAACCCCAGGACAAGTGATCAACATTGATGTACCCTAGTCAAGTAAGGTGAACAACCGCAAGGGAGGTAGGCAAATCAACCTTGGCCCACCCTACACCGGTTTGCCCGATGAACCCTATCAAAAAACTTGCCCGCAATATCCTGAAGGGGGAGGGTGGGAGAAGGTGTGGTTTAAGGAGGAGAGTACAGCGGATGGATGGGATAAACGGATAAATCGGTACGGCGAACCGTCTGGTTTTGGTACCAAACTGGCGTGGGTTTATCCGTTTATCCCAGCCATCCGCTGTACTCATGGAGTTACCAAACAAGCTGCACATGACCCTGCGGATAAGCAAGCGCAGGAGGATTTGGCGGGGGTGAATGAAGATGTGAAACGGTTGTAGGGGGAGGCCACGGGCTTCTCAGGGATGAGTACAGCGGATGGCTGGGATAAACGGATAAATCGGTACGGCGAACCGTCTGGTTTTGGTACCAAACGGGCGTGGGTTTATCCGTTTATCCCATCCATCCGCTGTACTCATGGAATTACCAAACCATTTGAACATCGACGGACAGGGTTGGAAAACTTATCAGGTCTTTCGCTGGACGTAACCTCACCCACGACGAATGGCAACGCTACTTGCCCGATGAACTCTATCAAAAAACTGGCCCGCCATCTCCCGAAGGGGGAGGGTGGGAGAAGGGGTGGTTTGACCTTCAGAAGGGTTGACAAGCGTAAATTGATGCTTTATACTTTTACGGTAAGCCTTATTCATCACTCTTAGTTTGTAGAAAATTCATGATCAAGAGTTTTAAATCAAAGCCATTGGAAAAATTTTTTAATAACGGCACCCACAAAGGATTAGACCAACAGCATACTGACAAACTAGCCCGGATATTAGACCGACTTAACCACGCTAGTGATGTACAAAAAGACCTGCGTTATCCAGGATCAGACTGACATAAATTAGAACCTAAAGTGGATGAAAGATGGGCCGTGAAAGTTGACAAAAACTGGCGTATCACGTTCATTTTTAAAGAGGGAAACGCTTATGAAGTCAATTATCTTGATTATCATTAAGATTACTTATATGGATTCAAGTACTCTGGTAGTCCGTGCGACGTAATCTGTGCCATGACTTACCCAAAACTTCAACATCAATTGTACATAGCACCATAGAAACTTTTCAATACCATCCAATATGAAACGAACCAGACCACCTACCCACCCAGGGGCAATTATCAAATACGATTATTTAGAACCATTGTCACTTTCCATGGTCAAATTAGCTGAGTATCTTGGCGTGTCAAGAGTGACCGTTTCCAAAATTGTGAATGAACGTGCGCCAGTGACACCTGAAATGGCGTTGCGTCTGGCACGAGTGTTTGACACGACTCCAGACCTCTGGTTAGGTTTACAAAGAGAATACGATTTGTGGCACGCGGAACACGATTTCAAAGAATGGCAGAAAGCGCAACCATTTAGACTGCATAGCGTAACGACTTGAAGAGTCAAGTAGGGTGTATCGTGGCCCATCCTTTGGCTAGGAAGATGGGCAAATCAATACTTGCCCATTACTACAGAACACGTCTATAAGTATAGACATTCCGATTTTATTTTAGAAGAGAATATGCCATGATGTTACAAACACTTCATCAAACTGGTGTGGTGTCACCCAATCATCAAGTGACGGTGACGCTACCAGGCCAGATTCCCGCCGGGGAAGTGGAACTGGTCATCGTCATTCAATCGAAACCTGCCATTTCTCAAACCTCCTCTAAGGAAGAAACTTGGCTTAAATTAATGACCTTGATTAATTAATCTCAACGACTTCAATCCACCAGAGAGATGGAATGTCCTCCTCTGACTCGTTCCCTTCTCGGTTTGCTGACTGGCACCCCTTTGGATACCAAGGACTATCAACTTCATCTGGAAGATAAATATTTGTGAAAGTGCTATTAGATACCAACGTGATTTTGGATGTATTACTTAATCGTCAACCTCATGTAGAGGGTGCTAAACCATTATTTTCTAGCATTGAAAATGGTTTCCTGGCAGGTTATCTGTGTGCGACAACGGTGACCACCATCAGTTACTTGATGGCCAAAGTCGTGGGCCGGGCCCAAGCACAACGGGAGATTCAAAAATTACTAAAGTTGTTTGAGATTGCCCCGGTGACCAAAATGGTGTTAGACTCGGCGTTAGTCGCCGGTTTTTCGGATTTTGAAGATGCCGTGTTGTCTGAAGCGGCGCGTTAAATTGAGATAGATGCCATTATTACTCGTGATACCAAAGATTTCAAAAAATCTATGATTCCAGTGTATTCGCCCTTGGAAATTGCCTACGCCTTAAATCCGCGTGGGGAGAGTTAAGTAGGATGGGCAACGGGTTTCTCGTTGCCTACTATTTGGCTAAGAAGGTGGGCAAATCAACCCTTGCCCATCCTACACAGGTTTGTCCGATGAACCAAAAAACCGGCCCGCAATCTCCAGACGGGGGAGGGTGGGAGAAGGTGTGGCTTAAGGAGGAGGGAAAGTAGCACCACTTACTACTCTCTATCACAACCAATTAAGGTTAGGATGCCCCCATGAAAAGTTAGGTCAGTCCGTTAAAGCCCTAGACTTCTATCGACAAGCCCAATCGATTGCCGAACCACGGGCCGCGCAGGACCCTGCGGATAAGCAAGCGCAGGAGGATTTGGCGGGGGTGAATGAAGAGGTGAAACGGTTGCAGGGGGAGAAGTAGGGGTAAGTTAAGAGATGGGGAAAAGCGGTTGGGGCTTTTTTCACTGCCAACACTGGAATGAGAACGCGGTAAAACTATTTTAAAGAAGCGATAATGATAAAGACCTTTAAACACCAGGGACTAGAAAAGTTCTTCTGTAACGACCATCGCAGTTTGTTAAACCCGCGACATCTTGACCGGATTAGCCGTCTATTGGACCGATTAGACGCGGCACAATTGGTACAAGACTTAAACTTGCCAGGGTATGGGTTACATAGGTTGGTAGGAGACCGAAAAGACTTTTGGAGTATTAAAGTCTCTGGCAATTGGCGACTCACATTTCGCTTTGACCAGGGACACGCTTATGATGTTAACTTAGAGGATTATCACTGATGAAATCACGACGTGCTAACTCAAGAAAACCCACTCATCCAGGTGCCATTTTACGAGAAGACCTCTTACCGGAGTTACCCTTTTCTCAAGTGGAATTGGCCAAACGGCTACGAATTTCACGTCACCAGTTATCCGACTTACTGCATGAACGTCGCCGCGTCACGCCAGACTTAGCGATTCGTCTGGCCCGGTTCTTTGCCACCACGGCCCACAGTTGGCTACAGATGCAACAAGCCGTTGACCTCTGGGAATTAGAACACCAGAATCAACAGGAATACGAGTTAATTCAACAATACGTTTCGCCAGACCACCATGGTAAACGAATGGATAGACAACTTGTGTAAAGGGTGGCAGAAGGAGAAATAGGGACCGACCTGACAGGTTTTCCAAACCTGTTAGGTCTTTCGCTGGGCGTAATCTCACCCACGAAAACCTGGCAACGCTACTTACCCGATGAACCCTCTCAAAAAACCGGCCCGCAATATCCAGACGGGGGAGGGTGGGAGAAGGTGTGGTTTAAGGAGGAGAGGACAACGAATTAGGAAATCAACGAATTGAGTGGTTAGCATTCGTGGATTTCTAAATTCGTGGTACTCAACCACCGGCCAAACCTGATGACCGAGACATGAACTCTAAATAAAACTCTCCTGTTATTAAAGAACGGAAACACGATACTGTTTCCCGAAGAGGAACTTACTATTATGAAATTGAAAGTCATTATCCAGCCAGCCAGGTAGGGTGGGCAACCGGTTTCTCGTGGCCCACCATTTCGAAGACGGTGGGCAAAGACCGGCTTTTCCACCCTACATGACTGATTTTATTCAATATATGGTTCAAACCAACGGCCCAGTAACGAATAAATTATGATAAAGAGTTTTAAACAGAAAGAATTAAGAGACTGTTGGAAAGAGGGTCGTTGCGGAAAGATACCTTCGGAGTTAACCAACCGATTGTTACGAAAACTAGATTCACTGCATATTGCAAGCTGTTTAGAGGATATTAGAGTTGTCCCCGGCAATAAATTGCATCCCTTGAAAAGAGACTATAAAGGATATTGGACCATCGCCGTGAATGGTCACTGGCGATTGGTATTTAGAGTAACTGAATTGAGAGGCACCTTAGAAATCAACGAAGTTGAACTCATCCAATACCACTAAATGGCAGGTAATCTTGAAATATGGGTAATTATAAGATTTAACAACTTGTTGAAAGTTGTCAAATCGCACCTCTATTTCATGACCACCTAAAACGATTTTGTCAAACCCGTTAAGAGAACTTATTAAATGTTAAGAGGCCCGAAAAAATGACTTTTACTATTCCGAATCGCAAACCTTCCACCCCTGGGGAAATCTTACGAGAAGAATTTATGGTACCTCTCAATCTCACCCAACAAGCGTTAGCCAAATTGCTGGTCGTTCCAAGGCGGCAAATCAGTGACCTTTTGAATGACAAACGCCCCATTACCGTGGACGCGGCTCTCCGATTAAGTAAATTGTTTGGCACGTCCTCTGCTTATTGGTTGAATCTGCAACTGATGAATGACTTGTGGCAAGCCCGACATCGGCGAAATGCCGCGGAATATCGAAATATTCGGCGTCTGCAACTGACTGAATAATCAAGCCAGTAGGATGTGCAATGGGTTTCTCGTTGCCCACCCTTTTAAAAAAGGTGGGCAAAGAAACATTTGCCCACTCTACACTGGCTGGCCTACAATCTCCAGCAGGGGGAGGGTGGGAGAAGGGGTGGTTTAAGGAGGAGAGGACAACAAAATGAAGATAGGAACGGATTATTTTTTGCACCAACGCCGTCCGTTGAAATTTTTTTAGAGGAGAAACTAACCGATGAACAAACCGACGGTCTATCTTGACACCACCATTCCTAGTTACTTATTTGAGGAACGACCAGAACTACAAGCGTTTGTCCAAATTACTCAACAATGGTGGGCTGAGGAACGACCCCATTTTGAGGTGTATGTGTCAGAGGAGACACTTATCGAATTGAATCAAGGAAACTATCCTAATAAAGCCAAAGTGTTAGAGTCGGTCTCTGGACTGACCATATTGCGCTTAACCCCACGCATTGATGAGATTGTCAATGTGTGTATAGACCATTACTTGATGCCTCGTAAACTACAAGGTGATGCTCGACATTTGGCTTATGCGTCAGTCACTCCACCAAATAAACTTTTTGCTAACCTGGAACTGTAACCACTTAGCGAATGTTAACAAAAAACCGCATATTTTAACCATCAATACTCGTTTGGGATTACCTCTACCTGAGATAGTGACCCCCTTACAATTGTTTAAGGAAAAATTATGATAACTAACCCCGTGTTAGAAGAAAAAGACCGTGTTCAAGGCGAACTTGCGGAAGCCGCGGGATATGATGTGAAAAAGTATTCCGAACTCGTCCACCGACTCTTTTTGGAAATGCAAGAACAATACGGTCTCAAGTTTAAATATGCCGACCGCGCTGGTGAGTTTAGCCGACCTACCGTGCCCCATGACTTCTCGTCACCACCGACTTTGGTAAAAGCGTAGTCAGGTAGGGTGAGCAACAGCTTTATCGTTGCCCACCAACCTGACTGCGAAGAATGGCAACGCTACTTACCCGATGAACCTTATCAAAAAACTTGCCCGCAATATCCAGAAGGGGGAGGGTGGGAGAAGGTGTGGTTTAGTTTGTGTAGGGTGGGTAACAGGTTTATCGTTGCCCACCATTTTAAAGGAGTGGGCAAATAAACACTTGCCCCATATCTATCAACTTAAGCAATTTTGCCGATGACAAAAGGAAA
>DZAL01000410.1 GCA_022729575.1 Thiomargarita sp. | reverse complement strand
GGGCATGGGCGGCATGGGCATGGGCGGCATGGGCATGGGCATGAGTGGCATGTCTGAAGACAAAGCAGCCGCTCCTAAATAAGTTTAGATGGAGATGGTTAGCTAGATATATCTTTATCTGATTGACTACCATAGCTGAAATTATAATACACTAGCAACAGGATGAAACTGATCTGGTTTGATTCTACTGTTCTAGTTTAGTTATAAGTTTTAATGGCTCACCTTACGCACTGTCAACTCAATCACCCTTCTTTAACAAGAGGTGATTGTGCGTCAGGTGAGTTAATGGATACTTTCTAGGCTTTGAGGCAATGATTCAGTCAGAGCATTTTAAAAAATACATCTGAATACGATTGAGGATAGGTATGAAAAACTGTCGTTTTATAAGCAAGATGTTAGGTGGGATATGCTTTTATGGTTTCACGGCAATAATGACCGTGGTAATGGCACAAGGTAGTGTAGCACCGAAAGGTAGTGTAGCACCAGAAAGTTTTGTAGCAGGCGTACAACCCGATCAACGACCTGCTAATGCACCTGTGATTAAGGAAATGCAAAAGCCGAGAACTTGGTATGACAAAGCAGTCACCGGCGTGGTTCGTCCGTTTCCTACCAGTATGCGTTTTTTGGAAGCCCAAGGCAATTGGTATAATCCATTTACCGTACCAGGCATGTGTGGCCGTTATGATATTCGTAACTGGCATCAAGACTGTTAAGTAAATGTCGGTAATGATAAACCTCGCAAGTCTCAAAGACCTGCGAGGTTTAACTCCAGAGTTGTTCATTTTTAATCACGTTAGTTGTAAGTAATATTCACCCACTCTTACACTTCTGAACCATCATTCTCAGAGCCCTCCCCAATACCATTAGGTGAAGCTAAGGTTACGGCGTTGGAGTCCAAAGCTTCAGCTTTGGCAACGCCGTCTCACCTTGACCAGTCTCGTCCAAAGCTGAAGAATTGGGCCCCAACTCGGCTTAACTTAACGGCGTTGAAATCCAATAGTGTAGAATGAACACCCCGGACTGTCTGTACCCCTTACGAATTATTCTAGGAGGTGTTAAAATTCAATGGATTATCAAAAACCAGAGATTAAGATTTCCTAAACCTTTGCCGTTTAGGACAGCGAAAAATGGTAGTGATGACAGGTGGATGATAATGCGGTCAGGACTGGCAGTCCTCAAAGGACTGCCAGTCCTAAGTTCTCTGCGGTCAGGACTGGCAGTCCTAAGTTCTCTGCGGTCAGGACTGGCAGTCCTCAAAGGACTGGCAGTCCTCGGTTATCGCCCACCTTGTATCACTACTTACGGATAAACCGACTGGCCCGCCTTATCGGTGTGTCCCTTAGTACAGCGGATTGGGGGATACACGGATAAACCCGTTGGCCCGCCTTATCCGTGTATCCCATCATGGTGATAGAGAAGTGTTTCCAGATGACTCTTTTCACACCCCCCCCACCCCA
>DZAL01000409.1 GCA_022729575.1 Thiomargarita sp. | reverse complement strand
ACATTTTGCGCCGGGCGACGCACTTGTTTTCGGGCCGGAATCACGCGGCCTGCCGATGGATTTATTGCAGTCACTGCCGCAGGATCACTGGTTGCGCCTGCCCATGCAGCCGGATTCACGCAGCCTGAATCTGTCCAATGCCGTGGCGGTGTGTGTGTATGAGGCCTGGCGGCAGAGGGGGTTTTTGGAATGGTGAGTTATTGGATGAACAGACGATATAACGTTGATGGAAGGAAATCGCCCAACATATTGAAATGGGGCGCTATTAACGAATCAACCTTCTATTAAAACGATAATTATTAATATCCAAATCGAGAACAGCGACATTTCCGTTTAGGTTTATAAATTTCTTGAGATGTTCATCATTTAAAAACCCCTCTTGAAATCGACAACCCAAATATACCCCTGTCAGGCGTGAAGAGTCGACCATAAGAAACGGGTGAAAAACATCCCTATTTTTAATCATGCAATTCCAACGGGAACCCCACTCTAAATATAAATCTTCTTGTTTCTCAAATGAACCCAACACGCTTGATCCAACTAACTCAGAATTAATCAATTTATTAGCAAATCGATGGCTTGACGGGATAGATACTAGATCAGCATACCTAAAGTCACCCACAAACCGAATTTCTTTTTCATGCCTCCAATCATCATGCTTCCAGAATGCTAGCTTTTTCAACTGTAGATCAATTACATTAGCGTCGAACATTTCAAGCCTGTGGTGCATGTAATCAACATCCCCGCACAGTAAATTACTGACTCTGGATTCAAATAAACTATACGGATCATTTTCGTCAACTTCGAACTCCAGAACTCCACCGCTAAAGTCGGCCGCGTAATAGGCAAGCATAGGGATTGACTCACCGTATGTGCTAAGTGAAACAATACCCGTATACATCCGGTTTTTAGTAATTGACTCAGCAAACCTTCTGGCTTGATCGTTCGGAACATTTAAATGATTCTCGTAGAGAGATATTAAAGATAGAAGCGCTCTATCTGTGTATTCACCTTCGAAAGGATCATTTAACTGTTGAATGGGGGTAAACTTAAGGAGTGAATTTCTTAAGAAATCACAGATATGTGGCGTGTATTTAAATAATTTCATTGGAATCCAATTAAATCGGTTTTATAGCCCGTGACAAACAAGGAGAGTAAAGCATATTGCACCGAATGAAATGGCGGTGCGATATCAAGTCCAAGGCGGAATTACGCTGCACGCCATCTACAAAACAGTCTATCAAGACCGACTTCCCGCAATTCTCAGCCGAAGAGTCACATAAACTTCGGATAAACCTAAACCACAGCGCGAATCCGCTCCAGCGCATCCATTACCACCTGACGCGGCGCGCCCAGATTCAAACGCATAAAGCCCTCGCCGCCCTGGCCATAAATCACGCCGGAGCTCATGCCGACTTTGGCTTTTTCGACCAACAGTTTTTGCAGGCTCTTATCGTCC
>DZAL01000086.1 GCA_022729575.1 Thiomargarita sp. | reverse complement strand
GCGGGGCCGACGGAGGCTTAAGATGGACAATTTATTTATTGTAATACCCTTAGTCTTGAGGTGGCCACCAACCAACGCTTACCCATAAGCGTCGGGCTACCACAATTTCAAGATTATTCATTTGCAGCGCTATCACAGTCGCTCTGCCACATTCGGTTTGACCGATTATCATGGTGCCATCGGTACTCCATTCAAAATGTTCCTCCCATTTTTGGTAACGAGGGTTGAACAGTTTTACGGTCCCACCCGTCAGTGGGTTAGTGGCATGAGTTTGACTACCTTTAAATTGATTACAGCGAATACATGATAACCACAAGTTCTCTTCAACTGTTTGACCGCCCAGAAATTCTGGGAGGAGATGTTCTATGGTCATGGGCATTCCCATCAGTTCTTCACTGCGCAAACAATAACCACAACGATGGCGTGCCGCTTGAGTGACCTGTTTTCTAAGGGTGGCAGGGATATAGCTCATACCGAAGTCGTCAACTGTCGCAATTCCACTAAGGTGGGTAAGCGTTGACCACGGAATCGTAACAACACCGCGGCACGGGCTTTTCGTAACATCAGTTTAGCCGCCACCGTTTGCAATAGTTCTAATCGTGGTTGTGTCGTTTCGGTCCGCACACCATGTTGAGAGTTCTGTAATAATATTTCCAATTCGTGTTGTGGTTCCCCAGGAAACGTCGTCAATAAAATTTGTTGCAACGTGGCATTATCCAATTTCTCCAACTGATTGAGTTCTTCAATCCAGTCTGGTGGTAGTCCTTCTAGTGACGGTAACGAGGTTTGAAGTGCCGTCAATAACACGGTTTCAATCGTCTGATGAGTGGCTTGTGCCATGCGCCAGAGTGGTTGATACAGGAGTTCTGGCAAATTCAGCGTAATCGTGTGAGTCATCATGTGGGTGGTGAATTATGAATAAAAAATGCGCTACTTTAGTACAACGGCTTGATGAAATAAATGGATAAGGCTATTAACTGGTTTATCCGTTTATTTCACTAATCCGTTGTACTCGCCTTTTTCCTCAACTCAATAATCTCCTTCAAATAAGCAATCTCTTTATCTTTTTGTTCAATCACAAAATCTTTTTGTTCAATCACTAAACGGGCTTTTTCCAGTTCATGTTCAAGTTGTTGAGAGGTTGTTGAGGAAGAATTTACTGAATCATAAGTCGCGGTCTGATGAGTATTATGAGTGATAAAGTTGAATATCGGTCTTTCCTGGTATTCAATATTAGCAATTGTAAACAGGCCTGGTCAGTTATTCCTCCTCCTTCTCCCCACCCTCATTCTTTTCCAACTGCGCCAACAATTTAGGAAATTCTTCGGTCGGTAAAGAGAATAACACACGAGAATGATTAATCTCAAAAGTAACCCTTCCCTTATCCTTTACTACCTTGACCACGCTACCAGTAGCGGCATCAATCTGTATAGTCAAGCCATCTGAAGAAACCACGCCCGATTTTTTATATCCCAACTCCTCCAACCACTTTAATATCTCCCCCGACTTTAACTTCTCCAATTTCTTCTTTGGTCTCAGTGAACTTTGATTAACCAAATCTTTGACATGGCGATTAACATGTTTACTCACTTCGGAACGTAATCCGCCGGGACTTTTGTACAATTTTTCGGCCAACGTGGACGAATTATAACCGCATAACAATCCTCGCAAATGCAATTTTTCTGTATTGGTTAACTCCTCACCGTTGACGGTTGCCAAATCGGCATAGAGACGTTCTAAATCCCATGAATCGGCGGCTTGTTGGAATTGGTTAGCTTTGTTAGTCTGGTCGGTTTTAAGAATGGTCATAAAGTGTGGTGATAAGGGTTTGAAAATAAGTGACTGTCGGCCCGTATAGGTTGAACTGAGCCTTGTTGCGTCCAACGATTAGGAGATCAGGACACTCATCAATACGCTGGTTCATAATGGTTGCGGGAATAACTGTCGAACTGTACTCATTCGAATTAAGAGGGTTAAAGGATGACTTTGGAGTTCTACAAAACCATAGCGTTGATAAAAACTCTTGGCACGTTCATGTTTAGCATCGACCACAATGCCGAAGATACCTATTTGTTGAGAAAGGTTGACACACCTATAAAAAGCGTCCAACAGAAGTTTTTGCCCCAAATGTTGACCTTGATAATGACGGTCTATAGCTAATCTGGCTAATCTAGCTATTGGGATAGGATAGCGAGGAAGCCGTTTGTTCAACACTACTGGCAATTCCTCACGTTCAATTTGTCCAGTGGAAAGAGTGTAAAAACCTAAAATGATTTGAGGTGCTTTATCAGAGATTAGAATAAAAGTTTGACTAACATGTTGGGCCGCATGTTGGGCCGCAAACTTTTGTAAATAATCATTGAGTGCCGATTCCCCGCAATCAAAAACCGCACGCTGATGTATATCTTTACTGAGCATGACAATACGATATTGACCACTCATTGTTGAAATTCTTTAAGATATTCCAGTGCAGCCGCTTGAAGCACGGCATTGGGTTCATCTGCGGTATGAAGGAATGCCTGAAAATGTTCCCATTCTGCATCGGACAATGTAATCGTGTCACGAGCCTGGAGAACTTTGTAGAGACGTTCGTAAGCAGCCTGTAACATAAATTCAGTGAGTGATTGATGGCATAAAGAAGCCGCTTTGAGTAGCTGTTGTTTATCGACAGCCGGGGTGTTTAGACAAATTTTGGCGACGGTATTCATATTGGTAACTTTCACTGTTTATCGAGAACTTGTTTGTAGCCTGCCAAATAACGAAGTGGAGAAGTATTTGAAACCACTATTGCCATGATGGTTCAATCTGCTTGCTTGAGTGAAAACAACGTTTCCAAGTCTGCTTGACAATCGTCTTGGTCATAATATAATTCGCCACCATGCCGTTTTAAAATAGTCACCGTCTCTTGCCAAGAACGACTCTTCAGTAAACTGTATGCTTGTTGAAAAGTAATCATATCCGTTTTATACAACTCCGCCACTAATCGTTCGGTGATAGCGGTTGACAACTTCTCCCATTCCACTTGAAGATGTATCCCTGTTAGATCGGCAGAGTTAACTAAAGTAATTTGCATAATCTTTTCCTTGGTAACGCAATGCCTGTAAAGCATTCAACGCTTGTTGAGGCATCGTCTTAAAAATCGTCAATCTAACCATTTGGCAAACTGGAACAGCCAGGTAGCCATGTAGGGTGGGCAAACGTCTTTTGGTTTGCCCACGGTTCAGGCTATTTGGTGGTGGGCAACTACCTGGCTACCTGGCTGTGATTAGTGGGATTGGAATGATGAATTCTGATGAATCGGCCGCTTAACCGGCCGCAAACTCAGTAAATTGCCGCCGATAGGGTGACTGAAAACCTAACACGATGTCCTCTTTAGGCACCCCCATCTCCACCAATTCATGCGCAATACGCCTCTCCGTGTTATTTTGCTGAATCCAAATTTTACCTTTTTTGAGGTCCAG
Organism: Thiomargarita sp.; assembly: GCA_022729575.1. Lineage (GTDB taxonomy): Bacteria > Pseudomonadota > Gammaproteobacteria > Beggiatoales > Beggiatoaceae > JAABRD01. Next base: position 19,545 of record DZAL01000086.1, on the reverse strand, counting down.
ATGAAAGATAGGATAATAATGATATTTATCATCTTCCCAATTTAACTCCAGCAACAAGTAATGGTCTCTTTCTTTATCCAAAATAACTTCAACCTCTTCAGTAGTATCTAGGTGACAGACTTGGGCATATTCTTGAATGAGCCGTTGCACACATTCACGATAATGAGTTAATTTATCCATTGCCAGATTTCCTCCTTTTGAGGGTGATAAACAAGCAGTTTCAACCGTCGCCCTCACCCCCGGCCCCTCTCCCAGAGGGAGAGGGGAGACAGGCAACACCAGTGGTTTTCTCCCCTCTCCCTCTGGGAGAGGGGCCGGGGGTGAGGGCGTCATTATACCAGAAAATTTCTGCTTCACTACTTATCTGTTTGAGAAAAAACGTTTGATAAATGTCAGAAGAGACCGCTAAATACAAATCATAATCCGATTGTTGTTGGCCTAATGCGATACGGTAACTCAAATATTGACCTAAAGCAGTATAAAATTCGGTAATCAATGAGTCACCATTTCTTATTGACTCACCTTACGCTAAAGAGTTAAGAAACTAAATTTCGAAAAGCAAATAAGCAGGTTCTTGACGTTTTAAAATATAACTGAGGGTATCAGTATCAATCAAAGATAATTGGTCGGCCACCATGGTCGTTCATTCTGCGGTTATAAATTTCGGCCACGTCTAAATCTGCTTCATCAAGATGTTGATACATTTCGGTAAGTTTAGACAAAAAATTGACAGCATTTAAGGATGACTTTGGTGAATCGATTAAGGTCAATTTGACTCGGTGTTGATTCAAATTGGACAGAAATCTCGGTAAGGCAATCATGCCTTGTTCATTAATAATCGCTTCAAATTGGTAAGTTCTCATTATGTCTCCTCATAACGTTCTCGGCATCCGTCTGAGTCGCAGATTGACGCAGATATCGCGTTCACGAGTACAACGAATTTAGAAATAAACGAATGAGTCAAGATGAGTCAATTCGTTTATTTCTAAATTCGTTGTACTCGATGGGGAAAATATCATACCATTACCTCTGCAACACCACCCGAATCGTTATCACCTCGGTACCAGGTTGAACCACAAATTCACTAACAGGCGGCAGTTCACCACGGAGAATTTTATCACCTTCGGCGACACTTTGCATTAATTCCGTAAAGGTTTCTTCACTCATCTTAACTCTCAATATAGTTGTCAGGTACGGAAATTAAGTGATTTACCCTTTTCAAAATTCCCAACAGTTCCCAACATAAATCCCAACAGTTGTGGGTTGCGGAAATTAAAAGAGTGCCTTATATTAGGTGGCTATGGGCTAATAGGCTTGATTTAGCATATAAGTCCAGTTAAAGTATGTGTATTAATCATTGCCCGCAGGTTAACGGTATTAGTCGTTGCCCGCAAAAGTGAAACAATTGTACCATGTTTTTTTGTTTATTCAATTCATATTCATATTCATTGCTAAATTGCATAAGAATTATTTTAAACAAAACAACGATATTGTTATTTACCATGAATAGTCTCAATTAGACGTACAAGTCAAGAGGAAAATTTTACTGAGCTTAAGGATAACATAAATCATGGGCGTGTGTAAATATTTTTATGCGCAACGGGCATTATGGGGGTTAAGTTGCCATGAGTTTGATAGGAGGATTTGTATTGATGAGGCAAAGATACGGTAAAGTCATCAAAGACCTTGCGAAGGTAGGAACTCACTGGCAACTAATCCCTGAGTTTCCAATACATTTTGCTAACTTGCTAGTAATTGGAGGTAAATACGGATGAAATTAAAATCACTAGGAATGAAGTTTTCTATCAGTGCAAACAATAAAACACGGGGGCGGAAACCATGAACGCTTGGATTGTAAAGAGGGTTAAAACTAAATGCCTACTCCGCCTCGTGGCATGGGCAGTTGTACTCACCTCGATCGCTTACTTCGGACTTGGCCAACACCGGTACAGGTACATCCAGAACTTCGCGCTGAACGACGAGTCGATTCTCCTCCCAGGCTATATTGCGCTCGCCAGTCTCTTGGTCCTGGCCTTGGTCCTGGCCTTTTTTTTCGTGGGGCAAGCTCTTCCCGCTTGGAAGCATCTCCGGTCGCCAGCGTCACACCCTGTCATTCAGCGTATTAGTACCTGGCCCGTTAACCTAGCCGTTGCGGCAAAGCGTGAAGCTCATCAACCACTGTACAAGGGTCGCAACGGGTGGTTGGTTACGAACCAGTTCTTGATTCAAAACACCTTCTTTACGTTTAACTTACTTCGTCTGTCAGACTTGCTCTGGGCCTACAGAAAGGTCACTCAGCATAGCATCAACTTCATTCCGACCGGCAAAACTCACGAAGTGATTCTCGTCTGCGCTGGTGGCACGGTAACAATCGAGGGCCGTGAGGCGACCACAAAAGAGATATTGGACTTTGCAACGCAACGTGCTCCGTGGGCTGTGTTTGGCTTCTCAAAGGAGTTGGAGAAACTTTTCAACAAGGACCCGAACGCATTCTGTGCTGCGGTAGAGCAGAAAAGAAAAGAGTGGACCCAACAACACGCAAGTGATACAAGTCGACCTGTAGTTCCAGCTAAACTGGTTGGTGCCTTGGGTGGTAAGGCAGTTACAATAACTGAAGTTAGCAGGTCGCCAGCTAGCGATACCAGTACACCTAGCAGTCGTCCAATAGTTCCGACGGACCTTTTAATGAGGGCCTTCATGCCTCTTCATGTTCTTACGGGTGAACCAGTTACAATATTGGTCAACGATAAATACGAAGTAGAGGAATCGGCAAAATCCAGCGTACAGAGAACTAATCCTCTTATGATTTTACTCATTATAGAGAAACTTTTTCCGACAGGGAGTTGTAGTGGAACAATTATTGTTAGTGATGGCGCGACCGATCATCCCATAGTACCTTGTCGTGTTATCCACGAGGAAAGTTTACGATTATATTTCCAAGACCATTGTCCTAAAGGGCCAAAGATTTTTTTGGAGGAGGGAGAAAATCTTCTCGGTGTTAAAGCACGAAAGGAATTGAATCAGGAATTTTCCATTGGCTACGGAGAATATGAACAAGTGATTGTAGCATTCGGATTTGTCAAATTTAATTTTTGACCGAATTAAATTAAATAAAAAAAGTATGCAAGGTGAGTCATAGGTTGAGGTTGGACTAAGCAGAACAAAGTCCAGCACTGGTCTTCCCGCATCGGAAGATTGGAGTTCGCGGATGCTAATTCCAACCTATGTTTTCCAACCGACACGCTTCATCTGAACTGAAGCCCGTGTTAACTGAGTAGTGTCCAGCAAACCTTATCTCTGCCTAAAATTCCTTTCCTCGGTTAATAACCTCGTCACTTTTCAAATTTGACGAGGTTTAGTTTTGGGTATGCCAGATGGAATTAACCTTTATCGATGGCTACAGAACACGCCCGTTACGCATTTTTAGTCGTGCCAACCACTGACAAGGGTGACTGTAACGCCTCCCATGAATAATACGGGCTGAAAGAATCCATTGGGGGCTCTTCTTCCGGGGTGACACGTCGTAATAGTGGTTCTTCGGACTTGGCTACCGCACTGATAAGAATGTGATAGCCGTAATTTAACAAAATGTCCGTAGATAGTGTACTAGCCATCTCCCTCAATTCCACTTCTTGGTCCTCGTCAGTGGGCATTCTGATGCGCACCCGCCAACTGGACTCCTCCAAAGGACTGGCCACGATGGCCACTAACTGGATGTCAGGAAAATGCTGTTTGAGAGTATCAAACAATTGGAGACTTAATTCTTTCTCTTTAAAATTCATCATGAGTTTCACTCCTTAGTCAAGGTTTCAACAAATTCCTTGGCTTTTTTCAACTGTCGCAAAGCAATTTTTTGGGAGACTTGAGTTAATTCATAATCAGCATCTTCTCGGACTGTCAGTAAATCTGCCAAGTAAGATTTCAAATGACCCGGATACATTTTCCGACGATGAATTAACTCGTAAACCAATAGGGATTGAGTCGTTTTATGACTTTTCCGTTCATTCTCTATAAGACCTATTCGTGCCAGCGCCGCTAAAGTAGCTTGAAAAGCTGCGTAATAAGCTCGATTAGCCGACGCATTATACAGGCCATTCTCAAACAACAAAGTAGCAGCGGTGAGATTTTCTTTGGCCTTGCTGAAAAATTCTTGTATCATTTTTTAGACCCACCTATCAAATAACTCTTTATGCTAATTAGACAGAGACCAGAATAGCATCTTCGGTTTTCAATGTCAACGGGCTGGTTAAATAACCAATCATGTCGGATGAGCGACTTCTTTTTATCGCCCTCCATTGGTGAGAAACCTTGAACGGCAAACCACATTCTTCACCCCACTTGACCCTTATTAAAAACTTCGTCAATTTTCAACACTGACGAGGTTTAATTTTTGGCCAGCCCGTGTCAAGTAAGCTACCAGATGACAAGGAGTTAATCCTTTCCACGAAATGGAAGCCCAATTGCCTGCCAGCCTCCACTGGATTAGTGGGCAATCAATTTACCTCCAAAATCCTTATTTATTTAAGGCTTGACTTATCTCTCTGGAATCTTTATTATAGTAACCATCTTGATTCACCTAATAACTAACTCCAATGGAAGCCTACCACAACATCTATCACCTACATTCTAACACCTTATGTTTGACCCTTCCTGAATCCTTTTATCCTCGGCATCAGACGGTTGAAATTATCATTTTGCCCGTCGACGAACCATCTTATCAAAAATCTTCTCCTTCCGACACTCTGACAGAGTTTCAAAAATTCTTGTTAAACAGTCCGGAAATGTCAGACGACGAATATCAATTTCTCCAGGAAAAACGCCAACATCTTCAACAATGGAAAGAATCTGCCTCGATACCAATGTCTTAATCGACCATAAACGCGCCAAAGCGTCTGAAAAGGCCAAGACGGTTCTATTTCGTCTTGCTGCCGGGCATTATCAATTGGCTATCTCAACTATCACCGCTTATGAATTGTTAAGAGGCGATAATCAAAATGAAGACCAATATTGGCTCCAGATGTTTGAAAACTTGCAAGTATTGCCACTGGATTTGGGAGTTTGTCAAACAGCGGCTAATGTCTATAAAAACCTTAAAAGACGTAGCTTGCTGATTGAACCAGAGGACTTATTCATAGCAGCTACCGCTTTGTGCCATGGATTAAAATTGGCTACCAGTAATCTTAAACATTTTAGTCGGGTCGATGGGTTACAACTGCTAAGAGAAGCCGATTTAAGCGAAGCCGGTGGTGGTTAAAAACTCTAGCAGAGAAGAATGATTATGACTAAACCCTACTAATTAGGATGAACATTAGCCCGTGTAAAGTCGCCAGAACCTGGCAACCCCTATCTCTTTCTAAATGTCCTACACTGGTTCAAAAACCTCGTCGGTTTTCAACACTGACGAGGTTTAATTTTTTGCCTGCCCGTGTCAAGTAGGCTACCAGATGACAAGGAGTTAATCATTCCCACGAAATTGAAGCCCAATTGCCCGCCCGTCTCCACTAGATTAGCGGTCAATCAATTTTCCTCCCAAATCCTCATCTATTTAGGGCTTGACTTATCTCTTTGGAGTTCTTATCATAAGGACAACTCGCTAAATACTAAAACCCTAAGGAGTTACGTTCAATGACCACAAAGACACCTGAAAAATTTTATCTCACTCTCTCCGCCAATGGACAAGTGACCTTTCCCCCCAGCCTTTGTCAAGCACAACAATGGAAAACTGGACAAACGTTGGTTATTATGGTACAACCTGAAGGTCTCCTCATTCAATCTCAATCCCCCTTTCCACCCACTACACTGGCTGAAGTGGCTGGTTGTTTAGCTTATCAGGGTCCCCCGAAGACCTTGGAGGATATGGAAAATGCCATTACCACCGAATTACAAGAACGTGCTGTACGCGGTAGATACTAACGTTGTGGTGCGATTGTTGACCAGAGACGATGAGGAACAATATCAAATCGCGTGGAACCTTTTTGCACAAGAATCGATTTGGTTAATTGATACCGTCATTTTGGAAACTGAATGGGTCTTGAGAAAACTCTATCATTTTGAAAAGGATAAAATTATCAAATCGTTACGATACCTACTGGGATTACCTAATGTTATTGTTGAAAACGTCCCGGTGTTAAATAACGCACTCACCTGGTCCGAACAAGGACTTGATTTTGCCGATGCACTGCATTTGGCGAAAAGTTATCCGGCCCACCAGTTCTTAACTTTTGATGAGAAATTTGCCAAAAGAAGTTCGCTTACGGTAAGCCAGGTCAAAGTGAAATTAGCAACAGGTTTATCGCTACCTATCTCACCTGGACCGAAGCCTGCGTAGGATGGTTAAAACCTGGCAATCCTATCCTAACTTCCTTCCTTTCAAAAACCTCGTCAGTTTTCAAAACTGACGAGGTTTAATTTTTTTGCCAGCCCGTGTAATAAAGTAGGCCACCGGGTGACAAGGAGTTAATCATTCCCACGAAATTGAAATCCAATTATCCACCAGCCCCCACTAGATTAGCGGTCAATCAATCTCCCTCCCAAATTTCCACTGATTTAGGACTTGACGGGCTTCTCTGGAATCCCTATTATGGTACAATCTCAGTTAACAGAAATGATATTATAAAACATGATTAATTCAATTCAACCCACTTCTGACTGGGCCGAAGAATTACCACCCAATTGCCCACCAGAGACGGCGGTGGCACCGCCATACGAAATTTTTTATCGTCTCGTCAAACAATTTCCACCTACTCCAGAAGATTTTTATTCCCATCGTAAACTTTATCCCCAAAAAACTTTCCATACCACTGAATGTCGCGCACGTTCTTTATCAGTCTTCAGTAGCCTTGAGGAATGTGCCAAACTACTTAAATTGCCTTTACATAAGCAGAAAAAACTGGTACAGTTAATTCTACCTCCTGAAAGTGGAGTGATTCTACACCCTGGAACTCAGTTAAGTCATTATTCCTGGTGGCAAACTGCCAAATATAATCCCCTGTTAGATTGCCAAGAAGTAACTCACTATGCGACGACTCCTACAACTTCAAGAAATCTTGATTGATTACGATGGCCCACAATTATGGTTAGCGTGTGACCAATTTCAGACTTCTTATCTTTGTCTCTGGGTGGAATCCCTGGAAACGATGGATAAACATTTATGTGTTCCCGTGACTTCGGCACGGTTACAGGAATTTTATCAAGGGTTGATTGATTTAAGAACCATTTATGAACAGCCCGAAAGCGAGGAATTATTTTATGCCGAAATCGGTCAATCGGGCCAAGAGATTTTACTCATGCCGTTAGCCAGTGAATCTTTGTTGGAGGAGTGGTTGCCAGAACCAGGTTGGTTTCAGGTCAAACCAGCGGTGCCCAATTTAGAACCACGTCCAACTCGGCAATTGTCTGAGGAACAGATTCTGGGATTATTAGATTTGTTGAAATATAAACCCTTATTAGAACAATTGAGTAGTCGGGTTGGCCATCTGGTTTAATCAGATGAAGTGGGTCATAGATGATTTATCGTCAGCTACCACCCTATCTGAACTTGAGCCTGCGTAGGATGGCTAAAGCATAGCAACCCTTCCCCATTTCCATATTCCCGTTCTTCTCAAAAACCTCGTTGGTTTTCAAAACTGACGAGGTTTCATTTTTTTGCCAGCCCTTGTAGAATAAGCAACTGGGTGACAAAGAATTAATTCTTCCCACCCCATTACTTAGTAGCCTATCAGTCCCCACCAATAAACACCGCCCACTTGACAAAAGGTTTGCTTTACTACTATTATTTCAACTGTCTGTTTCTATGGATTAAACCAACCAATCACCTTACGAAAGCCACTCAAACATGCTTAAAAAAGTCTATATTCACAATTTCAGAAATTTTGTCAATTTTGAAATTGAACTGGATAACATCAACTTGTTGATGGGAAAAAATGGTTCTGGTAAAACCAGTTTATTTGAAGTTCTGCGGAACTTGCAACAACTGATTTGCGATAATAAGAAGGTAGAGGAATTGTTCTCTTCGGCAGATTTACCTCGAACGGGTTATGCTTCCCCCATTCAAAAATTTGAATTACAGTTAGAGGGCAACGGTGGACTCTACTCTTATGTTGTGGAGATAGAACAGGACCCTAGCAGAAGATTAGTGAGAATCCGTGCCGAATCTCTTACCTGGAATGACCAGCCTCTCTACAAGTTCAAGTTTGAAACCGATGAACAGGGTTATCAAAAAGGAGATGCACGTTTATACAACGATGCACAAACGCTACCTGATGGCATTTCTTACGCGGTGGATTGGGTCCGTTCCGGTTTAGGAAGTATTCATGCGCGGCACGATAACACCAAACTCATCTGGTTTAAACAGCGGCTAGCAAACTTTTTTATCGTCCAACCCAACCCCTTTGCCATGTCATCCGAATGTCGGCGTGAGGAATCTCATCCACAGTGGGATTTGTCAAACTATGTGGCCTGGTTTGCCCATCTCAACAATCAAGAACGTCGTGGGGTGTTAAAACTAGAAAAGGAGTTGGCTGAGAGGTTTGAGGGGTTTGAAGTATTCAATTTATTCGCGCTGGGCGAATCCAAATTACTCAAACTGGAATTTACTTCTGCTGACAAGCACACTGTAGCTTACAAATTTTCAGAAATTTCTACTGGCCAAAAGGCCCTGATAGTCCTGTATACTCTGCTTTATTGTTTGCCGAAAACGGATTATACGTTGTGCCTGGATGAACCGGAAAATTTCCTAGCACTTCCTGAAATCCAACCTTGGTTACATACGTTTTATCAACAATGTGAAGAGAACGGGGGACAAGGAATTTTGATTTCTCATCATCCGCAGTTGATTAACTACTTGGCCAACGATAAAGGGATTTGGTTGAGTCGGGAGAATCAGGTTATCCGGGCCCAAAAAGTCACTCAACAAGCCGATGAAAAAGGGCTATCGGTGGCAGACCTTCTGGCAATGGGGTGGATTTATGACGAGTAAAGATAAATTTAGAGTCACCGTGTTATGTGAAGATAAATCCCACCTCCATTTTGTCATGGGTTATTTGGAGACATTGGGATTTAAAGCTAACAACATCACGGGGAAGATTGCCCCATTGGGGAGAGGTTCGGGAGAACAATATGTGCGAGAACAGTTTGCTAAATTCGTGACGACCTATCGTCAAGTTAAGCACGAGAATGTTATACTGGTCGTTATCACGGATGCTGACAAATATACCTACGAGAATCGTCTCAAAACCTTGACGAATACCCTGACTAACCCCTTGTCGAAGGAAGAGAAAATTGTTGTTCTGATTCCCGCTAAAAACATTGAAACCTGGTTTTGTTATGCTGACAATTCCTTGGAATGTGACGAAGAAACTGACTACAAATCCAAGTATAAAAGTGCTTCTCCTTCTGCCTGCGGCAAACAATATGCTGAAGACATTTGCCCCAATCTACCACCAGATGCTCCTTCTGCCTTGCAAGAGGCACGTATGGAAGTGGAAAGAGTGAAGGGATTGCGGTCTTGATTCAGAGATTCAAATTGGCTGAAAACGGGTATAGCAACTCCTCTCCATTCTCCTCAAAAACCTCGTCACTTTTCAACACTGACGAGGTTTAATTTTTGGCCCGCCCGTGTATAATAAAGTAGGCTACCAGATGATAAGGAGTTAATCCTTATCCACGAAGTTGAAGCCCCATTGCCCGCCCGTCTCCACTAGATTAGCGGTCAATTAATTTCCCTTCCAAATCCTCATCTATTTAAGGCTTGACTTATTATTAAGGCTTGACTTATCTCTCTTGAATTTTTATCATGTAGAAACTCATTAGCCCGTGTAGAGTGGGCAACTACGTCTCTAATTTTAATAACGCTTATTACATTCAAAAAAATTATGCCCTGGCAACCCATAGAAGATTTACCCACCAATTGGCAAACTTTAGCCAGTTCTGAATTACCTTCTTTAGTGACGGTTTGGCAGGAACAAGCCGACCGTTTGCGTACCTCTGGTGAATTTAAAACCTTCATGACCCAGTTACGCCGAGAAATAGCCATTGAAACCGGCATTATCGAACAACTCTATGACCTTGACCGTGGTATCACTCGCTTATTGATTGAACAAGGTATCAATGAAGCACTGATTCCTCATGGGGCGACGAATCGTCCGGTGAAACAGGTCGTGGCGCTTATCCAAAGCCAAGAAGAAGCCGTCGAAGTATCATCGCTACCAAGTGGCGGAAACGGCCAAGCAATTGCAATATTTTGCGAATTTGCGTAGCTATCACAGTTGGGTACAATTAGTTATCAACGTCAGTGTACCCACTAGAATTTTGATTTCTTTTCATGTGCTTGGTCATGAGTATCGAGGACTACTAGCAGTTTCAGCCTGTGCTTACCATCGTGATGATGTGGAAGAAGGAGAACGTGGCAATCTCAGTGATATTCAAGCATTGACAGTTTCTCCCTTCCAATTTTCTTATGCTGATGACGAGAACAATTTGAAAGAACGTTTTCGACAATGGTTAGAAGAAGTTGTGGTGACGGGCTTGGAGTATTGGAATAAGAGTCTCTAAAAATCTTCATCCCGTTATCACGCGGATGGTGGTAACGGATCGAACGCGGAAAATCCCCTCCCTTCCCCAATTTTCTCCCCTTTTCCAAAAACCTCGTCAGTTTGCAACACTGACGAGGTTTTCTTTTTGCCAGCCCATGTAGAATAGGCAACTGGGTGACAAAGAATTAATCATCCCCACACCATTACTTAGTAGCCTATCAGTCCCCACCAATAAACATCGCCCACTTGACAAAAGGTTTGCTTTACCCCTATCATTTCAGCTATCTGTTGGAGAATTTTTTATGAACAAGAAATGGTTACTTTGGTAGCAGATACTTGTTGGGAGTGACAGACTTGACAGAAACAATAATTACTGCTACCCTACTAAAATATTAATTATCAAGTCACTAAGCTACTTAGTCAGGTAGAATAAGCAAACGTCCTTTTGTTAGTCCACAACTGGTGTAAAATGTGAGGAGCAACGATGAACACGTTGCCCACTAGCTACCAGTTACCAACTCTGTTACCATTTACAATGGACACCAAGTATCATGGAAAATAACCGCATTCTGAAACAACTTGACATCAAAAATTTTTTAAGTTTGCATGAGGTCTCAATCCCTCTCAGACCTCTGACCGTATTGGCTGGTCCTAATGCCAGTGGCAAATCTAATATCTTAAGGGTACTTAACCTCCTCAGTGCCCTTATGGTTAAAGACAAATTACCAGACGGTCCTCAGATTCAAAGCTTATTTTGGGCCGGTACAGCTACTACAGGCCGAATAGATTTGGCAATCGTCGGTCAAATTGACAATGCTTCAGTGACTTACCATATTGGCTTACAATCTCACTCTGACAAGCCAATTGACATTGAAGAACTGACGGTGAACAACATCAAAGTAATCGCCGTGGAACAAGGCAAAGGCGTAATACGAGACGAAGATAATAACAATCCGATCAAATACTCCTCTCAAAAATTAGCTTTAAAATCGGCTGGTGATTACGGCGAGAGAAAAACGGTCACGACTAACTTTCTGAATTTTATTAAGGGCTGGGAATTGTTTAATTTTGACCCAGATGTGATGCGGGGGGGGATATCCTCAATAATTGCCGAAAAAAATTTTGACTCGCCCATTCAACAACTGGACCCCAGAGGATTCTTGTTAAATACGTTACTCTGGTCTTGGCATCAAGAACAGCGTGAACATTTTGAAGCAGTAAGTGATTTCCTGCAAGGATTTACTAGCTTTGGGATAACCGCTTTGAATGAGGACGAAAACCGTATAGGAACACTGGAAGGTTATGAAAGACCGATTCCACTTAGCAGAGCGTCGGACGGCACCTTGCGTTTGCTGGCTTATTACACTTTATTGGAACAACCCAAATTACCACCTTTAATTGCGATTGAGGAACCCGAACGAAATCTGCATCCTAAGGCGTTAATTAAGGTGGCTGAACTGCTTCAAGCACTGGCGGAACGAACTCAAGTGATTATCACCACTCACAGTTCTCAGTTGTTAGACCTCTTAAACAAGGACCACTTAGGCAAGCAATTAGGTGTATTGCTACTGGTCAACAAGTTGGGTGCTGGTACAGAGGTAATCAATCTGGAAGAACCCAATTGTCGAGAATCACTGCAAATTTGGATAGACAATTTTGGGATAGGTAGTGCCATTTTTGACAGTGAACGTCTTCAAGAGTTGATGGAGGAATAATCGTGTCACACCCACCCAAAGGAATTACGATTTATGCCCCAGAATCAAACTATGATTCAGAAACGATTAAACGTTTATTGGGGACCTTCTTGAGTAGTCAAGCTCAAGTGATGGTGAACATTCACACGCCTAACAAAAGCCAGTTTGATAATCTGACGAAAAAGGGTAAAGAAGCTCTTAAAACCGCTGTCAGGGAAATTTTGACAAAGCACCGCTGCGTGATTTTTGTGATAGACCGTGATGGTCCTATGGCCCAGGCAGCCAGAGAAAATCAACATTATTCTCATCTCAACCAAATTCGCAAAGTTTTAGCGATTCAGGAATTTCAAGGCCGAGTCCATTTAGTGGAAGCCATCAACGAAATAGAAGCCTGGTTACTAATTGATTGCGTAGGCATTTTCTGTTATTTCGCCAAAGGGCATCATTCCCTACCCAGTGAATGTAAACCCAAAAATTCTGTGGAATGTCCTCCAGAATGCCGAAACCAACTCCAGCAGAAGTTTAACGCCCTGATAAATTCTTGTCGAAAAGGCGACACTCAAACCATTGAGGAACCTATAGCAGGGGGCAAAGGAGTAAAGGAACACTTAAAACACTTTGCTAAAGAGATATATAAACGGCTCCATGATGGCGATGACAGAGTACCCAAGAATAAGCAGTATGAAGAAAGTAAGTCTCCTGAAATTGCCCGCTACATTGAGATTAGTTCCGAAACTCTAGGACGCAATGAGTCTTTAAAGCGACTCATTGAATTAATTATTGACTGTGGGACCGACGAAAATCAATGTTAGCTAAGTGCGGTCGGCCACAGGTTTATTATTGCCCACCTTAATCCCGCGTAGAAGGGCAAAACCTGGCTATTCCCTAATTTCCTACACTCTTCCAAAAACCTCGTCGGTTTTCAAAACTGAACTGACGAGGTTTAATTTTTGGCCAGCCCGTGTTAAAATGGTCAACCGAATGACAAGAAATTAATCCTTCCCACACCATTACTTAGTAGCCTATCAATCCCCACCAATAAACATCGCCCTCTTGACAAAAGGTGTTCGCTCAGTCCAACCTACATTACTACATTGCTATTAGTATATTGGCAATTTATAATTTGAACATCGAGTATCAGTTCATCAAGGTTAGTCGAAAATTTTTCAAAGAGGGCTTGATATTCACACCCAAAATCACTATCATATACAACAAGTGGATTTAAAAGGGCCAATTCTTCTTAATTAAAATGACACAAAATGGTCTCGTTCCAGGCTTGTTAAAAGCGTGTAGAAAATATAATCGTTGTCTTTTCATTTTCGTTGCTTTCATCAATGTGTCTTTTTGGTTGACTAACTTGATTCTAGTCAGGTCAGGAATTGTTGGCGTCGAAAGTACGCACTCCAAAAAACTAATGGTTCACTCACCTTACGCACGGTTAACACCACCACCCCCAACTTCTCCTTGGTAAGGAGGGGGTATCCTGGCGGTGCCGGTGGTGCGTACTCCCCTCCTTACCAAGGAGGGGTTGGGGGTGGTGGTGCGTAAGGCGAGTAGTTCATATTTTTATTATGAGGGAAAAATATCATGTCTGATATTTTGATGTTACCAGAACGAGTTAAAAATAATATTCAAATTGGCGAAGGGCACTATAGAGAGTTTAAAAGTGCGTATGAAGGAGAACCAAATAATAAAAAACCAGGTGATGTAAAAAAACTTTGCCGATATACAGCAGAGGCTTTAATGGCCTTTGCCAATGCTGATGGGGGAGAATTATTAATCGGTGTTGAAGATAATGGCACAATTACCGGTATTCCCCATAAAGAATCTGAAATTCAAGCGATGTTAAATGCTTGCAACACATTGATTATGGATTATAACCGCAATCCATTACCACTGATTACAAACTGTCAACTTGAATTGGAAGATAAGATAATCTTGTTTTTTTCGATTTCTAAAGGCACCACAAGAATTTATCAACTAACGGACGGGACTTGTAAAAAGCGTAAGGGTAAAGCCACTGAACCCGTTTCGTTTCACCAAATTGATTTCGAGAGAAAAGAAATTCATTCGCGTGAGTATGATAGGCAATTTGTTGATGGTGCAACAGTTCATGACCTAGATTCATCCTTGTTACAATCTATCGCCGACAGTTACCTCAGAGGAATCGGGGTGGAAAGGTATTTGCAACAGATAGGACTGGCCGAATATTCACCGACTGGGTTGAAACTGAGAATGGCAACTTTGCTACTGTTGGCCCATCACATTGAGAAGTGGCATCCGCGTTCACAAGTCAGAATTCTCAAAGTATCAGGTACAGAATTAAAAACGGGTGAACAGTATAATGCCACTGAAGCAGGTGAGGTCAGTGGTAATGTTTTTGTCTTAGTTGAGAAATCGTGGGAAATGTTGCGTCCGTTTCTGACCTCTAAAACGGAGTTGAGTAGCCAAAGTGCCAAATTTGAACAGAAATTAATTTACCCGGAATTGGCTTGTCGTGAGGCCTTGATTAATGCGATTGCACATCGTGATTATCAAATTTCTAATGCGATAGAAGTCTATATTTTCACGGATAGAATAGAGATTAAAAGTCCGGGATCGCTACTTTCTACCTTGACGATAAAAGATTTGGAAGAATTGCAAGGGGCCCATGAATCCCGTAATGTTCTCATTGCAAAAATATTGCGAGAAAATAAGTATATGCGTGAATTAGGGGAAGGAATAAAGCGTATATTTGAGTTGATGGCACAACACGAACTTCAGAAACCAAAGTTGTATTCTAACGCAACGTGGTTTAGGGTGGCTTTGTATCATAAATCCGTTTTTACCGAACCACAACAGCATTGGTTATCTTTATTCGATTCTGTTCCGTTGACATCGAACCAAAAAAAGATTGTGGTTTTGGGAATTAACGAGAGAGAGATTTCTCCCGACGATATTTCTAAGGCATTATCTACGGACAACCGGAATATTTACGATGAAACGGTCACTCCTTTACGCAAGGCAGGTATTTTGGGAGAGATAAGAACTAACGCGGTGGCCTCGCAACTTGCTAAACGACAGAAAATTCCAAAGAAAAAAATCGCTCGTTTCAAAGTGAATAAAAACTTTGGTATTACCAAAGGTTAGTCAGAACTTGCGTAGTTTGTGTAGGGTGGGCAACGAAACGGCAAGGAGATAGTCACTATGGTTTTGTTGCCCACCTCACCTGAACTTAAGCCCGTGTAGAATGGGTAGCACATAATAAACCTCATTCCTTCCTAAGATTCCTCCCCTCTTCCAAAAATCTCGCCAGTTTTCAACACTGACGAGGTTTAATTTTGGCCAGCCGTGTAGAATAGACAACTGCTGGGTGACAAGGAGTTAATCATTCCCACGAAATTGAAGCCCAATTGCCCACCAGCCCCTCCACTAGATTAGCGGTCAATTAATCTCCTTCCCAAATCCTCATCTATTTAAGGCTTGACTTATCTCTTGGGTTGACGGTTTAGTTGTTGGTGGTGTTGGTGGTGTAGCAGCGGGCATTGGTTGGCTTCTCTTTGACTAGGATTTAAAGTTAGCGGTGCTAGTGTCGGATGCGTTCTAAGCCTCTTTCTTAGTCTTGACTATAATTGTGGGAATATGCGTAGGACGCACCCGATGAGACTTTTGGAGAATTTCTTATGAACAAGAAATGGTTACTTTGGTAGTGGATACTTGTTAGGAGTGACAGACTTGACAAAAACAATAATAACCGCTACTCTATTCAAACATCAATTACCATATAACTACTGGTTTTAGAGACCACCCCCAAATGAAAATCAGAAAACTAACCATCAAAAATTACAAAATGTTTGACGACTTAGAATTGGACTTTACCGATTCTAATGGCAAACCCTTAGACCTCATTGTACTGGCTGGCGTCAATGGCAGTGGCAAAACTTCTATCTTGTCACTCTTGGGAAAACTTTTTTCAGAACATTCAAATCGGTTCAACTTAAAAGTTCCCCTAATAGATTTTGAAGAAGAATCCAGTGGTATCATTTGCCATGAAATCGTCATGGCAGCCGAATTGACTTTGGACCAGGTTTCTTCCTTGGCTAATCTCATTAGCGAATTTCAATCCCTGGTTTCAAAACGACAAATCAATCCCACGGTGCTTTCTCAATTGGAAGAAGTTACACAAAAACTTTCCGCCGCTAAAAAAACTAGAAATCTGTCTTTCCTATACAAAATTGCAGAAAACCCACTGGGCTTGGTAATAGAAACCAATGACTTTTTGCCCTTTGGTATTCTTAATTCGAGTAAACTCTCGGAACATTTTGGAATCTTGTATTTTTTGGCTAATTCTCTGGAAACAACGACTAATCGTTCGCGTACTCTTGAAGTGGGTCCCGAGTCTATTTCCATGAAAACTTCGGCGCAGAACCACGACGGAATAGTTCAATTGCTAGATATTTTTGCCGAAAAGGAAACCATTGAAAAACATCTGGTCGACTCAGTGATGCGCAGTGTGATAGAGAACCGCAAGTTGACAGGGGAGGAAGCCATCAAAACTCGCATAGGAGAGATTAATAATCTCCTGCAAGGTATTCACCTGGCCACTAAGTTAGTTGACATCTCTCCAACACAACCCCTCTTTGAAAGTTTCAATGGCAAATCATTGTCTATGGGAGAATTGTCGAGTGGGGAAAAACAATTTTATTACCGGGCCGCGTTGTTAAATAAATTGGCCCCCTCTCATCGTCTCCTGTTGATAGATGAACCTGAAACTTCTCTGCACCCTACCTGGCAAAGGGAAGTCATCAAACTGTATCGGAATGCGGGTTCTGATAATCAGATTATCCTAGCCACTCATTCACCTCATATCATTGCTTCAGTACCACCGGAAAGTGTGTTTGTCCTCCACCTGGATGAAGAAACTAAGCAGATAAAAGTGTTCAACGCGGCCAACGTTGGCAAGTTTACCAAAGGCGTGGAACCTAATCGAATTTTGCAAGACATCATGGAGATGGAAAAACTCCGAGATTCCGAAACGGAACAACGAATTGCCGACATTGCCGAATTGCTACGCCTGCATCCGGAACAGATTGATTCGCCGGAAAATCAGGAAAAAATCGAAAAATTGCGGGAAGACTTGGGCAATGTTGACCCGTTTATCATTCGCCTGGACCACCAATTGTTATTAATTAAACGTAGAAATTTGTCATCTCATGAGATACATCAATAAGTCCAAACGCTGTACCAAATTTGACCACTGGCTCGCGTGCAACACACCTAATTCTTGGCAAGAGTTAGACGATAATGTCAAACTGGCCTTGCATCAGCATCTGCGGTACGAACAACAAGGATTATGTATTTATTGTCAACAGGCCATCCCGGCAAAAACGGCTAAACAAAGTTCTGCGGATATTCGTTCCCATATTGAACATATTTATCCACGTAGTCCTAAAGAACCAGTAAAGTATCCCGAACTTACTTTTGTTTATTGTAATTTATCAGTATCTTGTGAAGGTTTTGACTGTTCTGCGAAAACACTGGAAACAAAAGAATTTTGTGAACACCGTAAGGGAAATGAATATGATGAAGCTCTATTTCTTAATCCAACCGATTTACAAGAAATAGAGACTTACTTTGAATATGACGCTACGGGACAAATTTTTCCCAATCATTTAAAAAGTGATGTGGAACAGAAAAAAGCAAAATACATGATTAAGATTTTAGCTCTGGATCACGACACGCTAAATCAACTTCGCGCAAGACACTATGATGCCACGCTTACTCTAAATGCTGAAGAAAGAACCAATCTGCTTGATCCTAACGGCGAAAATTTACCTGCTTTCTACTCCATGCTAAAGTTTTTATTTATGGTGTAAAGATTTACGGTGACTTTGAATAGCTTGTACAGGGCAGCTAGGACATGGCAAATTTTCCCCATTTCTCTTTAACCTCGCCAGTTTTCAAAACTGACGAGGTTTAATTTTTACCAGCCCGTGTCAAGTAGGCTACCAGATGACAAGGAGTTAATCCTTTCCGCGACATTGAAGCCCAATTGCCCGCCCCCACTAGATTAACGGTCAATTAATCTCCCTCCCAAATCCTCATCTATTTAAGGCTTGACTTATCTCTCTGTAATTCTTATCATAGTATAACTTCATAAAGTCTTTCGTACCTTGCTAATGAGGATAATTTTTAAACATGACTACTTCGATTCAACCAACTCATGACTGGGCCGAAGAATTACCACTCAATTGCCCACCAGAGACGGCGGTGACACCGCAATACGAAATTTTTTATCGTCTTGTCAAACAATTTCCACCTACTCCAGACGATTTTTATTCCCATCGTAAACTTTATCCCCAAAAAACTTTTCATGCCACTGAATGTCGCGCACGTTCACTGTCAATTTTCAGTAGTCTTGAGGAATGTGCCAAATTACTTAAATTGCCTTTACATAAGCAGAAACAAATGGTACAGTTAATTCGACCTCCTGAAAGTGGAGTGATTCTACACCCTGGAACTCAGTTAAGTCATTATTCCTGGTGGCAAACTGCCAAATATAATCCCCTGTTAGATTGCCAAGAAGTAACTCACTATGCGACGACTCCTACAACTTCAAGAAATTTTGATTGACTACGACGGCCCACAATTGTGGTTAGCGCGTGAATCGGTCAACCGGGCCAAGAGATTTTGCTTATTCCATTAGCTTTTGAATCTTTATTGGAGGAGTGGTTGCCTGAACCAGATTGGTTTTATGTCAAACCAGCGGTGCCCCATTTAGAACCACGTCCAAATCTGAAGATTTGGACTCCAGCCGCGTGGAAATGTCGTATGGACGCACCAGCGTCCATTTCCCGTAACGCTGGCACGTTGTTACGGCATTCCCAGGCAGGCGCGGGGGAACGAGAAATGGCTTTCGGATTAAGACGTTTCATGAGTTCATTCTCACGGTTGGGTCAAGTGTCGCCCAGTGGGTCGGTCGTGCGCTACCAGGGAGTAAGAAAACTAAGGCTAAACTTTGTAGGTTTCACCGACCGGCGAAAATTCTCACGGCCTGGTGCCTCACGACCAGTGCTTCCGCTGTTATTCCAGGCGCGGCGAGCCTGCTGATCGTAGCGACCGCATCATGGTTTCGTGCTGTGCTTTCGACAGCATACCTTGTTGATACAGGCGATCTAACACCGCGAATTGTCCTTCGACCAGACCTTCGGCCTTGCCTTCAGCTTTGCCTTCAGCTTTGCCTTCAACTTTGCCTTCAGCTTTGCCTTCGGCTTTGCCTTCGGTTTTGCCTTCAGCTTTGCCTTCGGTTTTGCCGAGATTGAAGATATGCTCACTAATCG
>DZAL01000289.1:2107-6067 GCA_022729575.1 Thiomargarita sp. | reverse complement strand
TTCACGTTTGGAGATGCGTTTATTTCAATCACGCCCGCGGGAATTGTTCAGATAGGTGAACCGACCCTCAGTGTCTTTAAAGAAATGGAGTTTCTCGTGGCCATCTGAGACGAGTCAGACCAGACCTCACCTTAACCGGGCTAGTCGAACCGACCTAGCAGGCTTAAACCAGCCAGTGACCAAACCTGCTAGGTCTCGCAGACCTAGCAGGTTTAAATTAGCCACCTTAACAGGGCTAGTATCAGTTACCAACCTGGACAATTTATTTATTGGTGGTCCCTTATTAGGCAACTTATGGCTACTTGACATTCTAAATTAAAAGAGAATAATGTATTTGAGGTGTAAAATCTCTTAACTCACCTTACGCACCACTCCTCCTCAACCCTTCCTTAGTAGAGTGTTGCCAAATCTGAAGATTTATACCCCCAACGCAGTAACTTGAGCTTAACTTAATGGCATTGGGGCTAGGGGTGGTAGTGCATAAGGTGAGTTGTAAGATAGACTTAGATTCCACTTGTTAAAAAGGTTAATTCTGATGCAACGACGAACATTATTCAAAGCAGTCCTAAACTTAGGCATACTCTCATGGTTTGGCTTGCCACCTAAATTATTTTCAGCAAACCAGCAAATTAAATTTACTTCCGCCGAGCAGGAAACTTTTGCAGCTTATTTGGATACCCTGATTCCCGCTGACGATTTCACTCCGAGTGCTACGCAAGTGGGAGTGCCAGCCAAAATGTTGGCGAGATTGTCAATGCGTCCGCAACCGCAGCAAATAGTGACCGCCGCTGGTCAATGGTTAAATAGTCAAGCGGTTGAGTTAGCAAAGAAATCTTTTGTAGAACTCAATGCGGAACAACGGGAAAAAATTGTGGCGCAAGCCGAGCGCAGTCAGGAAAATTCGGTGCCTAGAATCTTTTTCGAGATGACCCGTCGCGAAGCGTTCGTACATTACTATGCCGATGCCCGTAGTTGGAAAGGCATACCTGATGCGAGAGCACCGCAACCGCTGGGTTTCCTAGACTATGCCTCACCTCCTCAAGAGCGGAAGGGGTAGCGAGGATTGAATCAAACCTAACCTGACAGATGCTCTGCGACCTGTCAAGTTTAAATAGAGAGAATTTTCAAATGACTACTCAAAAAACACAAAGTGATTACGACGTAGTAATCGTTGGCTCTGGTGCCGGTGGCGGTGCCAGTGCCTGGGCCTTGGCGACTCAAGGATTACGTGTTCTCGTTTTGGAAGCGGGACCACAGTATACGCCGGCCAAAGATTATCCACTCACTCAAGACTCTTGGGAACTTAACCGTTTTCCAGACCGGGCGTTTTATAAAACCCGTTATAGTTTTGGCTTCGCACAACCGTTGGAAGAGAAACGGGCACATTTGCGTGCTTACAGTCAAGTACAGGGGCAAACTAACCCGTTATCTCAGCGACTATTTGGCAGTTATCATCATGTGCATGGCGTGGGTGGGAGTACCTTGCATTATTCTGGTGGAGCGCATCGTTTGCATCCCAATGCCATGAAAATGCACACTTTATTTGGTATCGCCGCCGATTGGCCCCTGACTTATGAAGAGCTGGAACCGTTTTATAGTGCGGCGGAAACCATCATCGGAGTCGCTGGACCCGCCCAACAACCTGGTCGTCCTCGTAGTCAACCGTATCCGTTACCCGCCCATTCACTCAGTTATGCCAGTCAAAAAATCAAAGCGGGCGTGGAAAAACAATTGGGAATGCACTGGGATGCCAATAGTCTAGCTATTCTGTCTCGTCCTTATCAAGGTCGTCCCGCTTGTAATTACTGCGCTAATTGCAATCGTGGTTGTCCACGCGGAGATAAAGGCAGTGTCGACGTGACTTTCATCGCGCCAGCGCTGGCTACGGGCCATTGTACGGTGAAAAGTAACAGTCCTGTGGTTCACCTGCAAGTGGGAGATAATGACCGCGTGGTGGCGGTGGAATATGCGAATGCCGATGGTCAGTTGGAAAAGGTCAACACCCCCATTTTGATTTTGGCCTGTGGAGCGATAGAAACGCCGCGGTTGTTACTGGCCACGCAGTCTCCGCATTGTCCGCAAGGCTTGGCAAATGACAGCGGTTTAGTCGGGCGTAATTTTATGGAAACAGTATTTTTCGCCAGCAGTGGTTTACATCCAGAACAATTACGGACTCAAGGCGGTATTCCAGGCGATAGTGTGTCATGGGATTTCAATGCCCCAGATGCGGTGAAAGATCTGCCAGGCGGGCATTATTTTGCATTCAACACGCCAGAGACCGATTTGATAGGGCCTATCAATTATGCGTTGCGCCTAGCCCCCGGTTGGGGGAAGGCACATAAAGCCAAAATGCGTGAAATTTATGGACACGCCTTGTCTATCGCGGGGATGGGAGAATCTTTACCTCATCCTCAGAGTTTTATCACCTTGGATGACACTAAAAAGGATAAATATGGTACCCCGATTGCCAAGATTTTTAGTTTGGTCGATGAGTTGACGTTAAAACGACTGGAATTTATGCGCACCAAGACCCGAGACATCTTGCAGGCCAGTGGGGTAACGCAGGTGATTGAACAATATAGTAATTATGATTTTTTCAATGCCACCCACGTCTTTGGCACTTGTCGGATGGGCAATGACCCGCAGCAGTCGGTAGTAGATAAGTATTGCCGCAGTCATCGTTGGAAAAACTTGTTCATAGTGGATGGCAGTGTCTTTCCTAGTTCTGGGGGAGGAGAAGCACCTTCGTTGACCATTGAAGCGTTGGCGTTGCGGACTGCTAAATATATTAAGGAGTTAAAATAAGTACTGAAGCAGGTCCCTCACCCCCGGCCCCTCTCCCAGAAGGCGAGGGGAGTACGGCGGGACCCCAGTGGTTTTCTCCCCTCGCCCTCTGGGAGAGGGGCCGGGGGTGAGGGTCGTGAGCTTTGCTTCAAAGCTCCGCTTTGAACTCCTGGTCTAGTATCTGGGGATGGGTAATTAATTTTTTTAAAATAGTACAACTCTATAGGTATTGATACTTGATTCAACCCCAAACTCACCATGACATTATGGATAACCACCCCGAAGCACTAAAGACTACCACCGAATCTTTCGACGACACCGCGAAAGAGTTTTACCGTAAATTGTTTGAAGATTGGGGACTGAGTGTCGAAACCCAACGCGAAGTCTTCTTTCAAGGTCGAGCCATCGATTTGGTGGTCACTTGCCCCACGGCGGCTCAACGACAATGTTTACAACCGACCCTGTTCTCTTATTTTCGACGACTCAATGCACTGGAATTTAAAGGGATTCATGACCCACTCACGATACTGGATTACAACAAAATCATGATGCGAGTCTGGGGGTTGGGTGCCGTACAAATCGAGAAACCCAAGGAGAATACACCAGAAACGGATGACCTCAGCGAGCCGGACTCGTCAGACCGTGATTGGACTCCATTACCTAGTCAGCGAACCTTGACGATAGTTTGCGTCACCAGACCCAACAAATTTTTGAAGTTAACTACCGAATTTCATTTTCAAGCAACGGCGGAGACCGGGATTTATCACAATTCGGCCGGTTTGGCACAATGGCTGATTTGTCCCTCGGAATTGGAGTTAAAACCAGCCAATTACCCTCTGCTACCCCTCGCCCGGGGGAAAAAATTAGCGAACTTTATCGCTTTATGTTTTCAGCAAGGTCTGCTAGACTATATCTTTTTAACCTTACGGATCGGCCTACTGACCGACCCGTTTACCATTTGGCAACAACTTTTGGAGGTGCAACGTATGGACGTTTACGAACCTGGTCAACACGAAGCCGTGATTCCTTATATGGAGCGTTATTTTGAAGCCTATCCAGAGGATTTAAAACGCTTATCGGTTACTCATGCGCTGTTAGCCGAACAGCTACAGCAAGGGATGCAGCAAGGGATGCAGCAAGGGATGCAGCAAGGGATGCAGCAAGGGATGCAGCAAG
>DZAL01000289.1:0-2007 GCA_022729575.1 Thiomargarita sp. | reverse complement strand
GCCGGCAGGAAGGCTGGCAGGAAGGGATGCAGCAACAAACCAAGAAACTCTTGTTGCGGCAATTACGACTAAAATTCCCCACCTTTCCCGACGTGGTGAGACAACGGATTGAAGCCACCACTGATCTGGAGCAGTTAGAAACTTGGCTAACTCAAGTGATGATGGCCCATTCCCTAGCGGAGACGGAGTTAGGGAAACTGATTAATTAGCGGGCGAAGCGGCTAACCCCAACAGATACTATCGCTAAAGGCAGCGATAGCATCTGTAGATACTTACAGATGCTATCCCTTCCAGGGATAGTATCTGTCGGGCCTGTTAGAACTCCAAGAAGAATACTCAAGACCTCACCTTACGCACCACCACCCCTAGCCCCTCCTTGCTAAGGGGAATCTCTCCTGCGAGTTAGGTGGTGTTTACTCCCCGCCTTACCAAGGAGGGGTTGGGGGTGGTCATGCGTAAGGTGAGTAACTTAATGGCATTGCCCGTTTACCATTTGGCAACAACTTTTGGAGGTGCAACGTATGGACGTTTACGAACCTGGTCAACACGAAGCCGTGATTCCTTATATGGAGCGTTATTTTGAAGCCTATCCAGAGGATTTAAAACGCTTATCGGTCACTCATGCGCTGTTAGCCGAACAACTACAGCAAGGGATGCAGCGAGGCCGGCAGGAAGGCTGGCAGGAAGGGATGCAGCAACAAACCAAGAAACTCTTGTTGCGGCAATTACGACTAAAATTCCCCACCTTTCCCGACGTGGTGAGACAACGGATTGAAGCCACCACTAATTTGGAACAATTAGAAACCTGGCTAACTCAAGTGATGATGGCGCCTTCCCTCGCGGAGACCGAGTTAGGGACACTGGTCAATTAGCGGGCCAAGAAAGCGGCTAACCCCGACCGATACTATCGCTAATAGCAGCGATAGCCTCTGTAGATATAGTAAAATTCATCTAAAATTGTACGTACCCTCTGGAGCGCAATAAGAATTATTGCGCATGGCGGCGCGTAGCGGCGCAATAATTCTTATTGCGCTCCAGAGGGAATAGTACAGGTTCAAAGGGATTTTACTATACTTACAGAGGCTATCCCTTCCAGGGATAGTATAGTAAAATCCGTCTATATTTGTACCATACTCCAGAAACTAAGTTTCTTTAAGAAACTTAGTTTCTTTGGTAGCAAAAACGGATTCTGGGAGAGGGGTTGGGGGTGAGGGAAAATACCGCATAATTTCTGCTTCAGTACTTACTATCGCTAACAGCAGCGATAGCATTTGTAGGTATAGTAATATCCTTATCCAGTTGTCCCATAATGAGTTTGGCCAGCCAGCAGGGATAACACCCCTTCGAGGGGTGTTATCCCTCGGAAGTACAACAGTAGGTGAGTATTACTATACTTACAGAGGCTATCCCTTCCAGGGATAGTATCTGTCGATTTTGATTTTATTGCAAAAATACTACTCCAGGCTATTGCAAAAGCAAACTATCGATGTATAATCACTCCATGCCTTGGTTATAATCCAAGGTAAATTTCATAAACCAATTCTTACAATCAAAGTAACTCCCTCAACTAAGGAGATTTTACAATGAAACACAAACACCTTACCCTTGGACTACTGATAGCCAGTAGTTTATTTACTCACACGGCGGTTGCCGGTTGCGGCTCCCCTGTAATATCCGTTGGCAAAACCTGCGCTCTCGCCAGTGATGGTGACAAGAATGGCAACGGAAAAATCGACCCCGGTGACATTCTTGAATGTACTGTGACCATCACTAATTACGGTGATTTCTATGACCACCTTACCGCTGTCACAGATACTAGCGAGGACTTGGAGTTCCAGAATGACAACCAGTACATCGGGTCAGATAGCGGAGAGGCATCTATTGGCGTAGAGATAATCGATCCTAATCCCTCTCAACCTAACTAAAGAGACACTACCATGAAACATCAACCACTTAGGGGATTACAATAAATAAATTATTCAATTATGTTGGAATGTATGTTAGAAT
>DZAL01000085.1:8475-23072 GCA_022729575.1 Thiomargarita sp. | reverse complement strand
CCCCCGCCGCCCCCGCCGCCCCCGCCGCCCCCCGACAAAATTTATGTCGAAGATATTAGAGACTTACGAGAGGATTATGACGACATACTCATCTGGTTATCGAAAAATACCTTAGCTTCCAGAATGGTCTCTACTAATCAGTGGCCGTAAGTAAATTTGGGTAGTCCTGAAATCGGGGTGAAACTAGCTGTACCTAAGCCTTCGAGGCTTAGGAAAGCTACGCAGTAAATTTAATGATTAGAGGACAATAGAATTATGAAAATCCACCAAGGATTTAGTTTAATTGAAATGGCAGTGGTCCTGGTCATCATTGGAATACTTATAGGTGGAATGTTAACCGTTATGGGGGAGCAAACCAAACAGCAAAGAATCCAACTTACTCAACAACGACTAGAAGAGATTAAAAGTGCTCTGCTAGGATTTGCCGTCTTCAAGCGCCGTCTCCCTTGCCCGGCGAAGGATACATTAGGCATCGAAGCCGGTAAAAGTGACACTCATGGACAAATTTGTGATACTTACGACAATGCCGATGGTTATCTGCCCTGGGCCACCTTGGGGGTAGAAAAAAATGATGCTTGGGGACGACCTTTTCGTTATCGAGTGGATGGCTGGTTTAGCGACGATAGTGGTATCTATCATACCAACGCCATTAAACCTGGTACCACTGAGGAACCTTTAACTCTTCAAACTCGTCAAGGTAATATCTTAAATGTTCCTAACGACCCTAAATATCGTTCTAACCTGGTAGCGATTATATTTTCCTGCGGTAAAAATGGTACCCCCGATGATAAAAATGATGCTAACAACACCTTGAATCTGGATGCTAATTGCACCAACCCCGGCACCGCTGGTGCTACCAAAAATATCTATATTCAAGATACTTACGTAGAAGACCAATTTGATGACATTCTGTTAACACTACCTAAATCTCTCCTTATCAACCGATTAGCCGCCGCTGGCAATTGGCCGCCGCCGCCGCTGCCGCCTTAACCACCAGATTTGACAACTTTTAAAAAGTTGTCAAATCTTGACCGTCCATTCAGCCCATCAACAATCCCGTCATCACTCTCTGTAACTCATAAAAACTTACTGGCTTACTAAGATACTCATCAGCCCCAGCCGTCAAACAACGCTCTCTATCACCACCACCACTCAAAGATGTACACACAATCAATGGAACCTTGGCCAACTTGTCATCCGCCCGAATCTGCTGAAGTGCTTTGAAACCATCCATCACCGGCATCTGTAAATCTAATAAAATTAAACCCGGCAGATACTCTTTCGCTTTCTCCACCGCTTGAATCCCATTACGCGCTAAAATCACTGAATAACCATGAATTTCTAAACTCACCGTCAACTGCTCAAAACTCAGCGGATTATCTTCGGCCAACAGTACCGTTACCTGACGAAGAGCTTTCATTTTAGGTAAATTCTTAATCTCCTCCGGCTGGTTTTGAGGCCAAGGGAGAGCTACCGTAAACTGACTACCTTTATCAACTTCACTCACTACGCTCACACTCCCCCCGTGCATTTCGGTCAAACGATAAACCAAACACAATCCCATACCAACTCCCGCCTGCTGTTTCGCCAACCCTCCCTCTAACGGCTCAAACGGTTTAAATAAATTAATCATATCGGCCTGAGCAATCCCTTTACCATTATCGGTGATGTGAAAATAAACCACTTCTTGATCACGCCGACCACTGATCGAAAGTTTGACGGTGCCACCCGGCGCAGTGAATTTAATCGCATTACTAAGCAGATTGCTCAAAATTTTAATTAAATAAAACTCATCCGCGGCTAACTGCGACGAAATTAATTGCTCCTCTACCGTCACCGTAAACTGAATCTGCTTTTTAATCGCCAGTGATTTCATCAAACGTACACAAGCATTACTAATTACTTGAAGAGACAGTGGAAGAATCTTCAATTTGAGTTTGCCGGCTTCGATTTTAGTCAAATCTAAAATATCGTCGATCAACTCCAGCAAACGACGACCATGGTCTTCCATCGTATGGATAATTGATAGTTGCTGATCAGTCAAACCACCATATATTTGAGGGTCTTGTAACGCTTCAGAATAACTAATGATAGTACCCAGAGGAGTACGCAATTCATGGCGCATATTGGCTAAAAATTCATCTTTTAAACGAGCCGCTCGGGCCAGCCCAGCATTAGCCGCCGTCAATTCCGCCGTGCGCTCTTGCACCCGAATCGCCAATAACGCTCGCTCCTGTTCCAAAGTTTCCAACGCTCGTAATCGTTCTAATTCCGCCGAAGCTCTGGCGGCAAAAATCTGTAACATTGACTCCACCAACGTGGCCTGTTGCAATGGTTTGTCATCCATAATAGCCATTAAACCAACAACTTGCCCTTCGGTGTTAAATAACGGAGTCCCCACACAACTTTCAACCCCCAAACTCACTAACAAAGAATTATTAGCAAATAATTTTTGCACCTCACGAGTATATGAGCAGCATGGCGTTTCCCCAGAAATCAGTTTCTCACAAGGCGTATCATGTAAATCATACTCGAAATTCTCTAATAGCTGATCCGCCGTCACCACGAATAAGGTTAGCAATTTGTAGGGATCGTTGTCCAATAACTTGCCAATAAACGCATACTTCACTTGTAACGTCGTCACCAGATGTTCGACTAAAGATTTTAAAAAATTCTCACCAGTCCGCGCCGACACCCCTTCCACAATATTGCGTAAAATTTGCTCCGCTTGTTTTCTCTCGGTGACATCAAAAGCGGTTATCAATACCGCAGTTTTACCTTGATATTCAATCACATAAGCAGTTAAATCTAACCATCGCGCTTCTCCAGTTTTAGTTAAAAACTTAATTTCATAACGTGATGGCAAAATTTCCCCACGTTGTCGAGCCAGTCCGCGTTCTTTCACTAAAGTTTGAAACTCCGGATGAACAAATTCCCAGAATTTCATTTCTAATAATTCTACCGAGGTATAACCAGTCATGGCCACGACCGCTGAATTGACATAAATAATCTGCTCTCCTTGATAAATAATAATAGCGGCGGCCATTTGCTCGG
This sequence comes from Thiomargarita sp., assembly GCA_022729575.1. Taxonomy (GTDB): domain Bacteria; phylum Pseudomonadota; class Gammaproteobacteria; order Beggiatoales; family Beggiatoaceae; genus JAABRD01. The sequence continues at coordinate 20,018 of DZAL01000085.1, read as the reverse complement.
TCAACGACCGAAATTTATTTTCACTCTCCTGCAACGCTGCTTCGGTCTGTTTTCGTTGGGTAATGTCTATCATCATGCCTAAAGCGCCGATAAACTGACCTTGCTCATCTCGAATTTGACTAAGACTGATAATGGCCCATAATACGGTACCTTCTTTATGCCGTAAACAACAATCATATTTCTCATTGGTCAAAGCTACGTCTTGAACTCCTGGCGTAGTGTACTGAACTTCTGGAATGGTGCAGTAGGGCCCCGAAGCTAACCATTGTTGCAGGTCTTGGATAGTGGTGGTTTCCATAAATTCAAAGAATGAATGACCTAACACTTCTTCGACTCGATAACCCAACATGTCGGCCAATCGTTGATTAACAAAAGTGATTTTAGCCGTGGCATCGAATAACCAAATACCTTCTTGTGCCGTGTCCACCATGCGCCGATACCGCTCTTCGCTGATCCGCAACGCCTCCTCAGCAAACTTTTGTGCCGTTATATCGTTTTGAATACCGACAAAATGAGTTAACTTGCCAGCGGCATCGTAGAGCGGAGAAATACTTAATTGATTCCAAAATAAACGGCCATCTTTACGATAATTACGTAAAATTACCCGGCAATTTTTGCCCTCCCGCAAAGCCACTCGAACCTCATCCAAGGCCGGTTGTCCAGACTCCATTTCATGTAGAATCCGACAATTACGACCAAGTATCTCAGTTTTACTATAACCGGTCAATTTTTCAAACGCGGGATTAACATAAATCAATGGCATATCTGGCAGTTGGGCATCTGCTATCACAATGCCTTCATAAAGCGAAGTCACTACGCGCTCTTGTAATTGCTGTAGTGGTGTTAGCAAAGCTACGCTGTGAACTCCTGGTGTCGAATTTGGTGTCGAATTTGGTGAAATTTGAGGTACCGACACTTGGGGAAAAACTTCAGGTGCCGCAGGAGATGACAAATCGTCACGCAACCATAAGACTTTACCATCGCGAGTCAACATTCGAAATTCGCTAGAGCTAGAGGATTGCTCTAACTTGCTAGAAAGTATCGGTGAAAGTTCTTCCGTGACTACAGCCGGTGAAGTCAAAATCGTCGTCGCTATCTCTTGACGATGATCATTAGGAATTTTGGCCAGAGTGTCGGTAAAGGCCGCGGCCGAATGAGTTAACGACACCGTCCCAGTAAAATAATTTTCCGACACGACCGCCAATTTAATTGACTGTTTATGGGGTGTCACCATGGGATAAATCCAGTTAACCAAACACCGGTTTTTTCGCACCTCCTCAAAACGAACCGGTTGATGAGTATCAATAGCTTCCGCGATAACCAGTTTCTTCTCTTCCACCGTGTCGGCGGTAAACAGGTGATAAATACATTGACCCAGCAATTGCGGCAATGAGACTTCTAACCAATCAGCGGCTGCTTGATTCGCTCTTAGAATAACACCATCACGGTCCATAATCCAAACCACTTGGCGGTTGCTGTTAAACCAAATTTTGACCAGCGCTTCGCATTCTTGTAAACTCTGCTCAAGTTGTTGATAAGTAGTGAGGTCAGTGGCAATCGTACAAATAGCATAAGGCTCTTGGCTACCCTCACACAATGGAAATTTGAGTGAGTTATAAATATGTAAGCCATCGATTTGAGGAATAACCTCATCAAATTCTAACAAAGTCTTGGTCCTCAAAGTTTTATTATCGTGAGCCCGCAACAACGTGGCTAATTCGGTATGAAAAAATTCATAATCGGATTTACCTTTAGCCTCAGTAGTGGAAACTCGTAACAATTTTTCCCATAATCGATTGATAACTAAGTAACGACCTTGGGCATCTTTAAACGAAATCAGCAGCGGGACATGATCTAAAATACCTTGTAACCAGGCATCCTTTTTTTGCAATAATTTTTTGGTATTAACCCCCTCTTGTAAATTCTGCTCAAAACTTTGCAAAGTTGGTTGAAACACGTAAATCACTTCTGCGAGTAAAACTAGCCAGACCAAACCAGACCAGATAAAGTCAATAATTCTTAAACGACTCAAACGCTTATCGGCTTCAATTTTATACTGCGTGACGATAACATTCATGCCCTGTGCAAAGGCGATTTGCTCTACAATAAATTGACTGACGGAGGAGGAAACATCAGCCGAAAAAGCCGAATGAAAAGGACCCTGGTCAACTGCTGCTAGAAAATCTTTCATCACGGTACCCATGCTCCAGTAACGTTGCTGAAGATCGGCAAATAATTTGATAATATGAATACTCTTATTTTCGATTAAATCGGATTCAGAATCAACCAATTGCAAAGTATTTTGTGAATGTTCTAATAAGTCGAACAAAGTGCGAAATTCTTCGATATAAGTCGACCGGGTATCTTCATTAGTCGTATATTGAATAATCAACGCAGTCTTTCCCAATTGTTCACTCAGTAATTGTTGGCGAGTAGCCAATTCGATAACACGGTTGTCAGCCAAGTGCCGATCCAAAGTTTTTTGAACGAATAAATGCCCAATAATCGTTAGTAATGCAATACTACTCAACATCATCAAGTAAAGTCTGAAGAAACGGTGAGTAGAGGACTGAAAGGTAGAAGCGGTCATAGAATTATTTATGGTATCTTGATAACGGTTAGTGGTTAAATTTGGCCAATTTGGTAGTCAGGATTTACATAAAATTAATTTGATAATAGGTAATTTCATTTATTGACGTAGGTAATTTGATAATAACCTGTATTTCACTTGGTAAATAGTTCGACCTGTTTGCCAAGCAATCTGTTTCAAGTGTTTTCAAGTCTAAGTGAATCGATTTTGGTATAAATAATCTAGCTATAAAATATATTTTAGGTATTTTTCTGGATTATGATACCAGAAATTATATATTTTGCGTAAGTCCTGTTTATAAATATAGATGTCATATTAGGTTTAAGTTAAACCAATTATCAATTTAGGGTAGTCCCTCCAAGATCATGGAGGTCATGACAATCCATACCAGCCAATGACGAGATTAACACCCACGGGCTGAATTTTCTAAATCTGGCAGGTGCTAGGTTTCCTAAGTCTTAGAGGCTTAGGAAACCTTAGACTTGGTATAACTCTTTGAATTTTAAGACCTCCATTAATTTGAAGAGACTATCCGGAGTCCCCAAACACGTTTTGGGACGACAATTATGGAATGCGGAGTTCCAAAACACGTTTGGGGACTCCGTGTGTCCCCCGCGTGTGTCGTCCCAAAACGTGTTTGGGGACTCCACGTATTTTGAATGACCACGGATTAGATGGTGTTGCACACAAGGTCTCCATTAGTTGGTAAGGACTACCAGTATTTTCGCTGATTACCGTGTTACTCTGCTCTCGTAACTTCATCATATCTGAAACAATCGACCAAGTGATCGTTCACCATCCCCGCCGCCTGCATGAACGCATAACATATAGTTGAACCCACGAACTTAAAGCCAAACTTTTTGAGTTCCTTGCTCATAGCATCAGACTCTTTAGTAGTCGCCGGTACCTCAGATAAGGTTCTAAACCTGTTTTGTATCGTTTCGCCATCAGTGAATTTCCAGATATAGCCGTCGAACGAGCCGTGTTTTTCCTGTATTTCGAGGAATTTTTGCGCGTTACTGATAGTTCCGTTTATCTTTAGCCGGTGGCGGACGATACCAGAGTCATTCATCAGCCGTTCCACCTCGTTCTCCGTGTATTGTGCTATTTTCTCTGCATCGAAATCATTGAAAGCCTTCCTGTATCCTTCGCGCTTATTGATGATAGTCTGCCACGCCAGCCCCGCCTGTGCCCCATCGAGGACGATAAATTCAAACAATTTTCTGTCGTCATGTAGCGGGACGCCCCATTCGGTATCATGGTATACTATCATGAGTTGATTATCGCCCGGCCACGGGCAGCGATGTATAGGTGTCATTTTCTCTCCCTCCAAGGTTACCTGAGTATTGTCTTTAATTTATCCGGCGCGGTTTTGCGAAAGTCCGACCGGCATGAAATCTGAGGGATAACACCCCTCGACGGGGTGTTATCCCTGCTGGTCTAGTTGAAATCTGAGGGATAACACCCCTCGACGGGGTGTTATCCCTGCTGGTCTAGTTCTAAGTCAGTTTTGACTTCGTTCTCCTTATGCACGGTAGCCTTTCTCACCAATTGATGAATCTGCCAGAGGAAGTCCTGTTGCTGAAACTCGGCTTTGTGAAAAATCGTTGCCACATGCCGATTTAAACTGACACCTTCTTCAGCCGTCAGATTTCTGGAAGTGAGGACCACCACCGGGATTGAACGCCAAGTGTCGTGCTTCTGCAAGTGTTCAATTAATTCAAAGCCATTCATGACGGGCATATTCAAATCCAGTAGAATCAAGACCGGTTGAACATGTTCAAGCTGTGCTAAAACCTGTTGTCCATGTTCGAGGGAAAGGACTTGCAACCCTTTATTTTTCAAAACTTTGCTGGTAAACTCGCGTTGCATTTTGTCATCATCAACTACCATCACGACCCCATCGGCATGTTCACCAATATGATGCTTCTTTAAAATCACCGGTAATTGACTATGTAGCATCGTTTTATCCAGGCAATCCAGTGCGCCCTTGGCATAACCGGCCTGTTTATCAATATTCATTGACATCATAATCACCGGTATGGAGGCCGACTTGGAGTCAGTTTTGAGCGTGGAAAGAATCTGCCAACCATCTATCTCTGGCATATTCACGTCCAGCAAAATGCAATCGGGCTGAAGTTTGCGAACCAGTTCGAGACCTTGTGTACCATCCGCGGCGACCGCTACGGCATAACCGAGTTTACTCAAATCTTCTTGGAATAATTCTCGAATAATCTCATCATCATCAATGACGAGGATAATGCCTTCTTCCTGTAACGAAGTCTCTGGGTCCTCTTCACTGTGGTTCGCCACGGGAACTTTGGCGAACACGGGCAACGAGAGTACAAACGTACTGCCATGCCCAAATTGACTCTCGGCCCAGAGTGTCCCCCCAACCATTTGCGCAAATTTTTGGGTAATCGCTAAACCTAAGCCCGTACCTCCGTAACGACGAGTCATTGAGGAATCACCTTGAGTAAAGGGTTCAAACAATTTTCTCTGCTGTTCATGGGTCATGCCGATACCATTGTCAATTACACAAAAATTAACCCATTCACCATCACCTTTAACTTCCAGACGAATCTGACCATGTTCAGTAAATTTAGCCGCATTGCCCATTAAATTGAGGAGCATCTGGCGTAACTTAGTCAAGTCGGTGTGCAGGTTGCCTAAATTCTCCTCTAAGGCTACGGTTAACGTATTAGCGCGATTTTCAGCCAAGGGTTGAACCATGGCCACAACTTCATTAAGCATTGGCTTCAGTTCAAACGTTTCCAAACACACCTCCATTTTACCGGCTTCAATTTTAGACAAATCCAGTACCTCGTTAATCAGTCCCAGTAACTGCTTACCCGCATTTTGAATTTTTTGCAAATCGAGTGTAAACTCGTCGCCTTGTTCTAAATCTTCCGCCGTTTCCTGTAAAATTTCGCTATAGCCGATGATAGCATTTAAGGGAGTCCGCAACTCATGACTCATATTTGCCAAAAACCGACTTTTCGCTTGATTCGCCAATTCCGCTTCGTGACGCGCACTATCGGCCTCTTGACGCGCTTGTTCAGTCATTTCTAACAATTTTAGCGTTTTCTGATTCGCTTCTTTTAGGTCAAAATAGAGTCGTAGATTCTCCAATGCACTCGCACATTGTTGAGTCATAATCTGAATCAAGTCTAAATCAGCTTGATTCAAGTGCCGAGCATTTTCCAGATAGACAAAGCCCATCGGCTTTTTATCCATTTCCAGCGGAATCAACAGTGCCCCCGGTGGTAATTCCTGAGAAGCGGTTTCACCTAAAATCTGAGCCAAACAAATTTTACGAATTCTCTCGACCTCCTCTGGTTCCTCATGGGTGGGCGCAAACCGACCTGTACCAGATTGAACCACGACGTGATGATCTTCCGCTGAGATGACGAGGCCACTATCAATAGTATAAATCAGACTATGTTCACCCAAATTGCATAACCCAATCATTTGGATTAGTATACCATTGAAGAACTGGTTGAGAGATTGGGCATGATGAAATTCGGGCACGGCTTCCAGAATTTTTCTTAACGCTCGGCGATTAGAATCCAGAGTAACGAGGTCGCGGTAAGATTTTAACGCCATGCGCATCGTGGTATAGAGTTTATCCACCCGCAATTCGGTCTTGTTTTTGTAGTCGTCAATATCGTAACGTTCAATCACTTCCCGTTCTGGCGCCATTCCTGGTTGACCGGTGCGGATAATCAGTCGGATCAGAACGTATTTTAGTTCGTTGCGAATAAAATCGATTAACCGCAAGCCTGCATCATCGGTTTCCATAACTACATCAATCAAGGCCACCGCAATGTCCGGTTCCGCCTTCAGAATCGCTTGCGCTTCGGTGCCCGACAGGGCTTGCAAGATTCGCAAAGGTCGGTCTGCAAATTGAAAATCTTTCAATCCCAACTGAGTCATGGCGTGAATATCTGTTTCGTCGTCCACGACCAGTATTTTCCAAGGTGGTAATGCCTCTTTGGCTTTTTTCTCCGACGTTTTGAGTACGGCAGTGTTGCCGTCTTGTTGTTTTTTAACAAATTTCATGGTGGTTATCTGCTTACGAAAGGGGGAATAGTGGTAAATGAAAACGCCAATTGTGGCTGTAATAGAGTAGTTGCCGGTATTGAAGCGTTTGGTCTTTCTCCTAACAATAAATCCTCAACTACTTTTTCTAATTTGGTGTTCCACTTCAACAGATAGTTAATAGCAATTTCTGCTGAAGCTACTGGCCCCAGTGCTGATATAAACAAACTGGTTAACACAATCTTACAGTCATTTTGAGACAGTGTCAACTCCAGCGAGGCAGTCAGGCGAGTCAATTTGAGAATCGCTTGTTCAGTGGCTTTGGCTAAAGCCAGGTCGGCAGTCAAAGGAGACCGTAAATCTTGCGCTATTTTTTTACAAACCAGGATGATGTCCAATTGGATGGGAGACTTGGCCTGAGATTTTGGAATCGCCCCGGACATTTCCGCTTTGACGGGATGTGCATTCACAACGGCAAAGCCAGCACCCCAAATCGCTTCTATCAAAGCGGTCCACCCTTCCAGTCGAGAATGATGATAAGTAAATACTAACAGACCCTCGTCTTTGAGGACACGCCCACATTCCTGCCAAACCGCCCGCAGTTTGGTGGCAAATTGCGTGGCATCAGTGTCTTGTACCTCTTTGGGATGACGAGTGGTGAAACCTTTTTGGATAAAGCCTCGTGGGTAAAGACTTTGCCAGGCGTAGAAAAAATCAGCTAATTCCGAATAATGTACATTGTCAAAAAAAGGTGGGTCGGTCACTACCAAATCTATGCCACGGTTGGGTAATTCAATAACATCGGAACTGCCACAGGACAAATAAATTCCGCGTGGTTTGAAATCGCCGCCGGTAGGCCACTCCTCCTCCTGTGCTACTTGCCCAGAAAACGGGGGACTCGCAGGAAGATGGCGATGGTTGGGCGTGTTTAAACGGATTTCAACAGGACTTTGGCGATAGTCAATAGCACGCAAGATTCGCGTTTTAAACAGAGTCAAAAATGAACCAGAACTTTTTGGGGTGCCCCAAACATTAGCCTCAATGGGAGTGCGCTCTGGTTTGAGAATGTGATGAGAAAATAAGTGACGCACCGCGCCAGTGCCTTCGCCTTTGTAGGAGGCAAATACATTGTTAAATTCCAAGATTCCTGAAAACAAGGTAAGCAGAACCTCTCGGCTAGAAGTCTCCGGTAAATTCGCAATCGCTTCTTGTAACCAACCCAGCGCCAGTAACTGTCGGTCATTGAAAAAATCGCGCCACTGGCGATAATTATAATTCATAGCTTGTCGAGTATTGAAGCCCTCAGTTAACACCGTACTGGGCAAATGAATGGCACCTCGTTGTAATTCCTCCTGTAACTGGTTGGCACAAACTTGGTAAGCCTGCCAGTCTTCTGGAGTGGCTGGCAGATAGCATTTGTTACCCTCAGCGGTCAGCAATAGTTTACCATAGAGGCGATGACTTGGGGGTGTACCAGCGGCACGTATCACTTCCACTATCGAGAAGATTTGTGTACAGCCTGGACACGCAAATTTAGTTCTATTGACCACATTGCTTTGGTGCAACTTAAACCGCCAATCACAAGCGGGACAAGCGATCTGTGGGTGATGGTGCAAAGAGGGAAAAATATTCCCGCACTGTGGGCAACACACTTGCACTTCTGGCTTGCGGTCAGGATAAGCATGTTGTGCGATAATACGAGTGGAGAAGAGGTCGATTGCCGTCGTACAATTTGGGCAAGATACTTGTTTAACCCAAAAGTAGTACAACACATCACCCATTTGTCCTTTCTCATCTTTGGCTTGGTAGAGAGCTTGAAGGCGCGGGCCCACAGTGGTAGAAAGGTAAGAAAACGCCTCTTGCAATTGACGACGGTCAAGCGGACCTAAGGTGACTCGCACACTTTCGCAGGCAATGGGGTTAATGTCTCGTCCCAAAGCCGTGTACCCTAGTTTGTGCGCCTCCCCAATGGTGGTACCACTGCCCATGAAGGGATCGAACACGGTGAGTCCAGAGAACTGATGAGTTTGATAAAAGGCTTCCTCCAGGTTAGCCGTTTCTGGTAACCCACAGCCAAGTAGAATGCCACGAAAAACCGAACCCAGTCGTTTGGCCCACCACTTATGGACGTGATAAATGGGGCGATAGATTTCTTTTCGCCAGCTTTCTTGTTGCCCGAGTGCCGAGAGAAATTCAAAAGGAAAGCTATCTGATTCAATGAGCCGTCGTAGCAAAGACATATTATTCGGTATCATGGTTGTCATTAGGGATGAGTTTCTTCATTAGAACTGGTTCAGCGTCACTGTTATGGAGTCGCCACGCTTGGAAAATATGTTGTTGTCCCGCAGACGGATTAGGAATAGTTTGTGAAGTTAGTGTATTATTTTTCAAGTCAAAAGTATAACCCACTATCAAATGACTGGCTTCGATTCTAATCAACGTACCCACCAGTTTAAACTCACTGGTCACCGCAAAATATTCTGGGAGAATAAGCGTCTGCCTATGTGCAATACCAGAAGCTAAACCAAACGGTGTCGGTGCAACATACATTTTCCGGTCTCGAATCATAATGTCACCATAACTGCCAAACCCCTTTAGGCTTTTATTTTGGTGAATATAGTCATGTACCACGTTAAGAAAATCGCCGTGACAAATTACCAAGTCTAGTACAGGATAGCTGTCACCATCAGGAGTGGCAGGATAGCGACCAAATATGTAGAAAATCGTGCGCCCATTATGGGTACCACTAGGCACTTGACTGTTACAATCATAGTTAACTTCACGTCCTGGATAAGTTAATCCTTTCACCTCATAGCCTTCCGCGATATGTACCAGACGAAAGTCTGGATAAGTGTTGCGTCCTCCCAGTTCATAAGAACAACCGGTTTCTGCCAGTCGCGTACTTACCCAATTTTGAAAATGAAATTCTTTATCTTGTCTATGGTGACGGTATATCAGTTTTCCTTCTCGAATTGCTGTCACGCAAAGCGTGAAAACGTCTAGTATGGTAGAGTTAGATGACATTATTTAATCCTTACAAAATAGTTTTTTTAGTTCTCCACGCTGAACCTGTTGGGGAGGCCCGCTGGACGAGAGACTTCAGCCGCAATGCCATTGAGTTAAGTCCGAGTTGTAGGGTGCGTCTCACGTACCACTCAGTCGCCGTGCAATTTGACGAGTGGTGTGTGGGACGCACCCTACCTTAACTTAATGGCATTAACCTACGCGGGCTTAACATCCTACAATATGAATCGTTTTACCCGCGTGTTGTTGAGTTCGCCAAAAAATCTTCTTTTTCCAAGACACCCGCAAACGTCTATCAAAGACCATTAGCCAACCTTCCACACCGCCCAGTTTGTCCAAATAATCAGCCAACTGTTGTTGTCCTTCTTGGTAAGTTTTATCGCCGTAGCGCAACTTTAATTCTATCGGATAATGTTGCCCTTGATAATGAATACACAAGTCCAGTCGCCCGGTGCCAGAGGCCAATTCGCGTGACACCTGGCCCTGGGCATTGATCACCCGTTGTAAAAACGCTTGGAGTATCAAATGCGGTGCCGCTTCCCGATATTGATATTGGTCAATCCAAATATCGCTGTTATTACGCCAAAATTGTTGAACATCCGATAACAGTTGTTTCATATCCAACTGACCGTTTTGGAGGTAAGCAGGTATGTCCGATAAAGAGGAAATATCCTCTAGTTCTTGTTGGGAACGAAAATTCAACGTGCGAATAATCACTTCTCCATAAATCGGATTGGCGGGAATCAGCTGATTATTAACGATTCGCAATAAACCTAAGTCAAGTACATATTGGTAATCATCATCCAATAAGTCATATCGTTTGCTTTCCCCCAGAATCACCGGTTCGAGGATGCGTTGTACTCGTGCCTCCTTTAAGCGTTCCATGAGACTATCAATATGAGTATCACGCCGTTTGATGAGAGTTTGTATGGCTTGGTTCACATACTCCAACTGAATGGGTTGGGAAAAATCCTGGTTCAGCATTTTAACCACGATTTCTCGGGCAATCGCATTAACTAACCAAGGTTGTCCCTGAGTATTCTCATACACGGTTTCAATGACGGCTGGGGAGAACACTTGTCCCGTTGCCTCAGTATGCTGGGCATAGAGTTTAGCGATTTCGGCGGCATTGAAATTTCGCAGGGTTAAGCTATCGGACACAATATTAAAGGGACTGGCACTCCCTAAAGTCTTCGGTTCTTCACGCAGTTTGCCCTTATAATCACGAATATTTCGCATTCCGACCAGGGCCATGGACTGCACAAAGGGAATCTGCTGACGATTCACGTAGCCATCGCGTAACTGGCGCAAGAAGGAAATGAGGGTGCCATTGGAGAGACAGTCTATTTCATCAAAGAAGATAACTAAGGGCTGGTCTAAACTTTCGCAAAAGTAGGTAAGCGCTTCCATCAGGGCCACATTGAAATCTGCCTCATTGATTTGTTCAGCAAAAGCAAATGTTTTCAAGGTGTGATGAAATTTTATTCGACTCTTTAGGACATGGATAATAGCAGGAATACCGTCGTTAGCCTCCACCATTCCTTGCACAGTTTCCAGAGAACAATATAAGGCATAATAATTTGCCGTGTCATTCAATTGCCGAGTTAATTCCAGTAATAACGTCGTTTTACCAGATTGACGGGCGGCATGGATGACAAAATATTGTTCTTCCTCAATGAGTTGAATTAAATCCTGGCAACGTTCTTGGGGCGGCAACATATAATGTTTATCTGGATGACAAGGGCCGGCAATATTAAAAATTTTTTTCATGTTCACCTTTATTATGAGTAGATTTGACAACTTTTCGAAAGTTGTCAAATCTGTTTTCGGAACTAGATTTGACAACTTTTCGAAAGTTGTCAAATCTGTTTTCGGAACTAGATTTGAC
>DZAL01000085.1:0-8375 GCA_022729575.1 Thiomargarita sp. | reverse complement strand
AACTTTTCGAAAGTTGTCAAATCTGTTTTCGAATTTTGGACTCCTGGGTACGTCAGTCCACTGACACCGGAAAAATGATAGTAAATTTAACCCCGTTGCCTAACACACTATCACAAGTAATAGTTCCTTGCAATTGGGTCGTGACTAAATTATAGCAAATATACATCCCCAAGCCACTTCCCCCATGGGCGCGGTGAGTGGTAAAAAACGGTTCAAAAATTTTGGCCAAGTTCTCTGATGCAATCCCTTTACCACTATCCGAATAGTCCAGGTGCAAGTGATTCTCTTGCAATTGCGCCACGAGTTGAATTTGTCCCGCCCGTTGTCCCTCTTCAAAACCGTGTATCAAACTATTCATCAGCAAATTAGTCAAAAGCTGTTCCAACGCGCCTGGGAGACTTTTCACCTGTAATTCTTGAGGACACGCCACTTGAATCTTAATATCAGTTTTTTTGAAGCGACTCTGCAAGGTATTAATCGTGTCCTCAATCACTTCTAACACGCGAAAGGTTCTCACCTCACCAGACGTTTGGTCAACGGCGGTGCGTTTAAAACTGGTGACTAAATTAGCGGCACGTTCCAAATTCGATAAGGTCAAAGTGAAGCCTTTCTCAATACTGATCACAGCCTCTAGCAAGTCATCGACATCGACTTCCTCTTGTGCCATTAGGTGGCGAATTTTGTGCGCTTCTCGTTGCAACGCCGACGCACAACCTACCGCCACACCCAGGGGGGTGTTTAATTCGTGAGCAAAACCCGCCACTAAACGTCCCAAGGAGGCCATGGTTTCACTGTGCACCAATTCTTGGCGCGTTTGGGTCAATTCCTCGCCTTTAAGTTGATTTAGGCGTTGCAATTGTAACTGTTGAAATGCCTGTTTCGACAGTTGATTAGAAAAGATGAACAGCGAATGACAGATATTCTCAAACTGTGGTTTGGACATTTTAGGCACTTCCGCCAAGGCGAGACGAAATTCTGCTTTATCTGCGCCGATGTCATCAGCATATTTGAGTAGTTGTTCGTCATTTTGTATCTCATTTCGCACTTGTCCGACCATCCAGGTGGCGATATGCTTACCATTGACATTGATGCTGGCACCGCCATCCCATAATCCTCCACTCATACAAGGTTGTACAATGGCACCTTTAAAATTTCGGGTGGCCGCGGCTTTGCCGATCAGACTATCTGATTTGATGCAGTTTGATAGACCGCGCGGATTTTTACGAATAATCTCCATACATAACCGGCAAAAATTGCTGGGTTTGGTAATCGGAGTACCATCCGGTTCAGTAATAATGGAGGCAATATTACAAGCTGACGCAAACGCATCTTGTATGGTTTGAATTTCATCTAAATCAAACAGCTCCGTAAAAGAAATATTATCGTTCATTGGGGTTTTCTCACCATTAAGTTAAGGTAGGGTGCGTCCCACGCACCTGATGACAGATGACAGACCGCACCGTATTATCGCAAGTGGTGCGTAGGACGCACCCTACCAATTGGGCTTAACTACGCCTCTCTAATTGTCAGCCCACCGAGACTGGATAATCAATCCGAAACCTCACCCCGTTGCCTAATATACTATCACAAGTGAGAGTCCCTTGCAATTGGGTCGTGACCAGATTATAGCAAATATACATCCCCAAACCACTTCCCCCATGAGCGCGATGGGTGGTAAAAAAGGGTTCAAAGACTTTGGCCAAATTCTCTGGCGCAATCCCTTTGCCATTATCTGAATACTCTAAGTGCAACTGCGTCTCTTGAAGTCGCACCACGAGTTGGATTTGCCCGGCCCGTTGTCCTTCTTCAAACCCGTGAATGAGGCTATTCATCAGCAAATTGGTCAAAATCTGTTCCAAGGCGCCGGGCAGACTTTTCACCTTTAACTCTTGAGGACACGTCACTTGAATCTTAATCTCAGTTGGTTTAAAGCGATTGTGCAACGTATTAATGGTGTCCTCAATTACTTCTAACACCCGAAACGCTCTCACCTCCCCAGAGGTTTGGTCAACCGCGGTGCGTTTAAAACTGGTGACCAAATTGGCCGCACGTTCTAAATTCGACAAGGTCAAAGTAAAGCCATCTTCCACACTGGTCACCGCCGCCAGTAACTCGTCCACATCGACTTCCTCTTGTGCCATTAAGCGGTGAATTTTTTGTGCTTCTCGTTGTAACACCGAGGCACTGCCCAGGGCCACGCCCAGAGGGGTGTTTAATTCGTGGGCAAAGCCTGCCACTAAACGTCCCAAAGAGGCCATTTTTTCACTTTGCACCAGTTCCTGGCGGGTGTGAGTGAGTTCCTCAATCTTGGCATTCAACTGGGCCATTCGTTCCTTCACTTTGGTCTCCAAGTGAGCCATCACTTGGGCATTTTCCAGTGAAATGGCGATTTGGCCGGACAGCATGGTTAACATCTGAAGACGGTCTGGAGTGAAGGCACCAGGGGTCAAATTATTTTCCAGGTACAGAATCGCCCGCAGTTGCTGTTGATAGACAATGGGAAAACATAACACCGATTGAATTTGATGGGTTTGAATATAGGGATGCGCGGCATATCGCCCATCGCGTCGGGCTTCGGTTAACACCACCTTATCGAGAGTGCGAGTCACATAGTTGATAATCGTCTCCGGCAGATGAGTGTCAATGGGCCGCGACTGTAACACGGTCACCTCCTCTTGGTCGACCGCCCCTTGGGCTTCAATGACCCAGTGTTCCTGTTGTGGTAACAGCAGAAAGCCCCGTTGTGCGCCAGCGTTTTCAATCACAATGCGCATCAGTTTATCTAACAAGTTCTCTAACACGATTTCGCCCGATAACACTTGGGCCGCTTTCATCACACTGACTAAATCTAGCCAGTCGGTACCGGTGGCAAACCGGGTGGTGGCCATTCTGGAAGTTGGTAACACGGTGGCGGTGTGCGTAGCCATTTCTGTGGCGAATTTTTGCTTAGGAGGTAGCCACTGTGGATGTTGTTGTTCCAAATGTTTGAGTTTAGCCAAGGCACCCCAGCGTTGGTAACGTTGATAGGCTTTGGTCAGATAAGTTTGCGCAAAGTCGGACATACCTTGCCCCAGATAGAACTTGGCGGCTAATTCATAAGCCAGTGCCTCTTCTTGGAGATACTCGTTGTCTCGGGCTCCGGCAATGGCCTTTTCATATCCTTTGGCGGCCAGTTCAAATTGTCCTAACACCCGTGCCTTTTCTGCCTCTACCAGGTCGTATTTATGCTGGAAATTCATGGGCGCATGTTGTGCCCACTGTTTCATTTTCTCCTGATTAGCCGAAACTGATTGGAGAATCTCTTCTTGCCTGGTCGAAGGGGATTCTAAATAGATAGTCAAATAAGACAGAGATTCGTAGAAGTGGAAAACTGCCACGGCAACATGTCCCGCCGCACCGGCTAAATAATTTTTTGCCAAGATAGCATTTTCTAAAGCTAGGATGGGTTCGTAAAATAGGTAACAGAGAGATAAGCGATTGGCATAAAACAGAAATAACCCATAATAATCATTTGCTTGCTGAAGTACGCCAAGCAGTTTCGGTGATTCTTCGGCTATGTCTTCAATAGGCACTGATGGCGGAACTTCTCGAAGCAAACTTAAGATGCTTTGTTGGTAGATGGTCAAGTATTTGACGCAATTATCTTGCTTCCATTGGGCTAACTCCTGAAGATAGAAAGTTTGCCGATTTTCTAGTTCAACCAACGGTTGTCCAATAAAATAAGCAAATTCACAGTGAGTTAAACAAGCATGAGCAGCAAATTCTAAATCACTTTCCCCAATGCCAATCTGGTAAACTTCTATTAAGTGGCGACCAGTCTCTGATAAATGTTTTTTCCAAGGGTTGATAAACGTATCAATCATGTCGAAAGTCATCGCGCAACGGATTTGAGATTTCAATTGTTCCGTCACTTGAATGGCTAATTGCCCAAACTGATAACCGCCCTCAATCTCCATGGAATTACAAAGAATCAATCCATAAGAGGCATAGGCGAAAGGAGATAGTTCACAATTGCCGTACTCAATAGAGATATTAATCATGTTGGAAACTACAAACGGAAATAGTTCTGGCATTCCCAAATAAGTCGGTGGAATACTGATAGACAGTAAGTGCATAGTTGCCAGACCCGAAGTGGCAGTCATCGGTGGTAGATTAGCTAATTCGTTAATGGGTACACCTTGCCACTTTGAAGCCGTCTTTGCCATGGTGAGGGCAATATCTGCTGGCGTAGATTTTTCTGGTAATTCCACCCCAAATAGGGCCAGGCCGTGTCGCGCTGTTTGAAGTGCTTTGAGGTACTGTGTTTGGCCCATATATGTTTGCACTCGGACTGCATAAACTTTCACTTTATCCAGGTGAGTACGCGCTTGTTGCAAGACGAGTTCGGCGACAGTTTCCATTTGGTCAAACTCGCCACATAGATACATCACCTCGACCAGTTCTAAATGCAGTGACAGCGTCAACTCATAATCCGTTTGCCAATGCGCTGGTGTGAGCCCGTGTTGCCCGTGTTGCAAGTAGGAAGCGGCCATCCGATAGGCGTTCGCTAATTTCGCTTTTTGTCCTGCTTGTAAATTCAGACGAACCAGTGATATTCTCGCCTCTGAAGTGGTGACCAGCGCACTCCCTTGATTCAAATGGTCAACCACTTCAAATAACCGTTCCTGTAAACTCGTCGGTTCCGTCAATAATAATTGTCCAATCTGCCAATGTAACGCGGGTCGGTCTAACTCAGGAATCAATGAATAAGCCGCCTGTTGCACCCGATCATGGACAAACTTATATTTCTCCCCCACGGGCACGACCAACCCCTCGAACAACGCTTCCCATAATTGGGTCTTCACCCACTCGCTAGACTGTTGTGAAACTATCGACAAAGTGGCTAAGTCAAACTGATTACCCATCGCCGCCGCCAGAGTTAACACCTGCTGGACTGGAGGCTTTAGCCGGAGGATTTTGCCCATCATCAATTCCACCACGTTATCAGTAATATTGCGTGCCTTAATCAGGGCTAAATCCCATTGCCACTGGCGCTGTGACGAGTTAAAACTCAGTAATTGTTCCACGTACAGCGTTTTCAGAAACTCTCCCACAAAGAAGGAATTCCCGCCCGTTTTTTCCAACACTAACTGGGCTAACGGTAAGGTCTGGGCTACAGGCAAATGCAACGTGTCACTGACCAGTTGATTCAGATGCGGTAAACTCAAAGGACTCAAGGTTAAGGTCTGAACCAGCAGCCCTTGTGTTTGCATCTCCTCCAAAGTGGTCATTAATGGATGGATGGGACTCACTTCATTATCACGATACGCCCCAATCAACAGCAAATAGGGAATATCGTTCATCATCAAGGTCATCAGTTTCAAACTGGCCGAGTCAATCCATTGCAAGTCATCTAGGAAAATTACTAAGGGGTGGTCGGGTTGACAAAAGACGTTGATGAAATTTTGAAAGACCAAGTTGAAACGATTTTGTGAATCGGTGGGTGGTAAAATAGGCACGGCGAGTTGTGGGCCGAGAATTAGTTCCACTTCACTAATCACGTCAATAATGACCTGACCATTGTTACCTAGCGCGGTCAACAGTTGAGTTCTCCAATCGGCTAACTGGGAAGAGGTTTCCGTCAGCAGTTGGCGCATTAAGTCACGAAAGGCTTGCACTACGGCGGAATAGGGGACGTTGCGTTGGAATTGGTCAAATTTGCCAGCGCTGAAATACCCCCGTTTTGCGGTAATCGGTTGATAAATTTCTTGCACCAAAGCGGTTTTGCCAATGCCGGAATAACCCGCTACCAACAAGAGCTGACTTTGACCGGTGGAGAGGTCCTCAAAGGCGACTAATAATTGCCGCACTTCCTCCTCCCGACCATAGAGTTGTTGCGGCAGGTGGAAACGGTCGGAAACATCGTGTTGTCCGAGTTTGAAACCTGACAGGTCTTGAAGACTTGTCAGGTTTGCCAGAATCTGTTCCAAATCCGCTTTCACCCCCCAAGCACTTTGATAACGTTCTGCAGCCGATTTCGCCAGTAACCGGAGAATGAGGTGAGAAATGACCGGTGGCAGGTCGGCGTTGAGTTGATGAGGGGGTATCGGTTGTTTCGCTAAGTGACAATGTACCAATTCCATGGCATCTTGGCTGTCAAACGGCAAGCGACCCGTGAACAGTTCATAGAAAGTCACGCCGAGAGAATACAGGTCCGTGCGATAATCCAACGCCCGATTCATGCGTCCCGTTTGTTCGGGCGAGAGATAGGGCAACGTGCCTTCCAATTGATTCGGATTTTGCAACACCAACGTTTCCCGCGGTAAGCGGGTCGCAATCCCAAAGTCAATGAGTTTCAGTTGACCGGTGGTGGGGTTCCAGACGAGATTATTGGGGTTAACATCCTTATGAATCACCTGGGCCGCATGAATGTGACCTAAACGGTCAGCCATTTGAATGGCTAATGGCAACCAATCAGTGACCGTCATGGCACGTTGCTTCAGCCAATGATTTAAGGATTCCCCACCAAAGTCTTCTAAAACTAAAATGAGGTGGTCTTGCCAGTTTTCCAAACTATAGACTTGGATAATCCCTGGCAAGTTTAAGTCACTCAGTAATTCATATTCGTGCTGATAACGGGCTAGTTGCGTGGTGGACGGAAAGTCCGTTTTCAATAATTTGATGACCACGGGCTGGTTATCTAAACTACGAATCGCTCGATAAACTGAGGAGTTTTCGCTGTCGTAGAGTGGTTGGACCAGTTGAAAATTGGGTATGTTGAACATATTAAGTTTGAAATTGAAGGTAGTTAATCAATCTGGAGTCCAAATCTTCAGATTTGGACCGTTGCCAAATCTGAAGATTTGGACTCCAGCGAGGAGGTATAGTAATATTCCTCCACTCTTGTACTGCTGAACCATTATTCTCAGAGACTCCCCATACACACGGAGTGACCCCAATCCCGTGTACGGTATAAAGACGCAAACCAACGACCAATTTGAGTGATTAAGGTTTGAGTTTAAGAGTTTTCACTTCTCAAATAGGTTATACGTTTATTGATTAGAGTGTCAAGTAAAAGTAAATTAGTTAATAATATAACCTTATTTTAGTTATGAGGCGTAAGGTGAGTTAGTCAGAAGTATCCGGTCGGTTTCCCAAAAACTGTCAAATCATCTCAGATGCCATTTGGTATTGCACTCACTACTATAATGTAGTACCAGCAACCAGTAATGCAAGATTGGTAACTTGAGGCTTTATCACTGATATTTCATCACTACCAGATTTTTTAAGATAACCAAAGTCTCACTGATTCAATTCATTAGCCAGATAGGGTGGACAATACGGTTTACCATTGCCCTATCTTCATCAAAATTGGTAAAATACTATGGACTCACAAACCAACACTTATCGTAGTAGTGCCGGAGCCCCCATTGCGTTTTAGAGCCGATTCGGCAAAGCCGCCTTCGATAACTCTGATTTATTCATTGAATTTATTGTGAAACTCTTGATTTCAATATTTCAAAAGTGCGAACTAGCAAAGTTGTCTATACCGGTGACTCCACCTGATTGACATGATTGGTTTAACTGTTCAACTATTTAACTAGGTAGAAAAAATTGTGACAATCAAAATTACTGACATGCCCCTAGAAGACCGTCCGCGTGAAAAACTTTTACAGCGCGGCCCTCAAGCCTTGACCAACGTGGAATTACTTGCTATCTTTTTACGTACTGGCATTCAAGGTAAAAGTGCGTTAGACTTAGCCAAAGATTTACTGAATGAATTTGGTGACTTACGTAGTTTACTCGGTGCCGACCGTGAGCGTTTTATCAAGAAAGATTTTGCTAAAGGCTTCGGTGAGGCCAAATATGTGCAACTGAAAGCCTGCGTGGAATTAACACGACGTTACTTAAAAGAATGTTTAGAACGCGGTCAAGTGTTGACTAATCCCGATGATACTCGCAATTATCTGATGTCGGAATTGAGTGGCCGAGAACAAGAAGTATTTGCTTGTATCTTGTTAGACAATAAACATCGACTCATTAAATTTGAGGAGCTGTTTTATGGTACGATAGACAGTGCCAACGTCCATCCCCGCGAAGTGGTCAAACGAGTCTTACAACATAATGCCGCCGCCATCATTTTAGCGCATAATCATCCTTCTGGCGTGGCCGAACCTAGCAATGCCGACGTTGCCATTACTCGCCGCTTAAAAGAAGTATTGGAGTTAATTGATGTACGAATCTTAGACCATTTTGTGATTGGTGACGGCTACTGTGTCTCCTTAGCCGAACGTGGTTTGATGTAACCGGCACCTCGTTTGGTCCCTTGGACCAGGCGAGGTTTAGCCGCAATGCCATTAAGTTAAGCCGGCCAAAGAAACCTTGAAGGTCTAAAA
>DZAL01000288.1 GCA_022729575.1 Thiomargarita sp. | reverse complement strand
TGGTTATTAAGATGACTATCATTCTAACATACATTCTAACATAATTGGATAATTTGTTTATTGTAATCCCCTTAGTGATACCCGAGAACGTTCTTATGCGTTAGAAACTTTACGCGCCAATCAATTGATGGTGTTATATCATCAGCCAGTTGGGGAGGATTTGTTGGTGGGGTGAATCTGAAAATTGACTTTCTCAATCCATTTAGTTATCCTAACCCCCTGACTCGCCGATGGCTACGGATGACGCAGATACCCCCCATTTCATCTGTGTCATCTGCGACAATCTGCGATTCAGACCAAAAATAATTTGACAACCCTTGTCTTCCAATTCTAAAATGTTTTTCAATCCTGATTCAAACAAAGGAACTACGATTGTTTGTGGGACTCCAGTCAACTTCTGAGAACTTTTTAAGAATTTATGACTCCTAAAATTTACGTTGAAACTTCCATTCCAAGTTTTTACTATGAAATTCGTTCAGAACCAGAAATGGTAGCACGTCGGAATTGGACCCGTCAGTGGTGGCTAGAATGCCGCCATGAGTATGAAGTGGTTACCAGTGATGCCGTTATAGACGAATTGAGTCGTGGCGATTATTCAACTAAAAATGACGCGCTAAACTTAGTGAAAGACCTCCCATTTTTACCGCTGGAAACTGCCGTTTATGAAATTGTACAAACTTATCTTCAGCATCGCCTAATGCCTAAAGACCCGCTGGGAGACGCGCTACATTTGGCATTGGCATCGTATCATAAATGTGAATTTTTATTGACTTGGAATTGTAAAAATCTAGCAAATGCCAATAAATTCACTCATATTAAGCGTCTCAATACACAAATGGGTTTATTTATACCCACGTTAGTCACCCCTCTTGAATTACTCGAAGGAGTTACCTTATGATGAAACCTGACCCAGTCCTAGACCGAATTAGAGAAGCACGCCACCTGATTTCGGCGCAATGTGACCATGATCCAAAAAAGTTGGTAGAGTATTATCTGGAACGACAACGGCAACACCCGGAAAAATTAGTAGGTTATGCCGTTGCGAACTCAGGACCACCTCAAGCGAAGTCTTTAGTATAGACCGTTTGAATCGCAGATGACCACGAAATGATGCAGATAACTCCTCCTCTTTCTTCCGCGTCATCTGTGGCCATCTGTAATTCAGACTAATTAAACCTATTGAGAATTTAAACCTTATGAAATATCCTTTTCACACCGAATCTAAACCCGTAGTTGGTCAGGAAGCCAAACAATTATTAACGGCCTTAAAAACCGATAGTGCAATGACGACACCGGCGGCTGAAGCTATGAGAAAACGCATTTTAGCACGACGGACGGCTAAACCGTCTTATGGTCAAAAAAATGTCAAAGTTTGAGGGACTCACTGTTTCACCCTCACAGGTAGAGTTGTGGAATCCTGAATTGCCAGTCAGTGGTCAAGGTTTTCGTTGCCAACGTGGCGAGTTTGTCACTTATTGGAAACAAGGTCGTATTGCCCGTGAAGTGAGGAGTCATCTATGCCGTTGTTGGATTCTTCGTTATCAGGAGTCCTTGGTAGGTTATTTCACTCTACTGGCTGACAAATTGACTGTTCAATCGCCATGGCTAGAAACGGAACAAGTTCAGTATCGAACTTTTCCTGCCATCAAGATTGGTTTACTGGCAACGGACAAACGTGTCAAAGGCGCAGGGAGTTGTTTAGTGGAATGGGCAATCGAATATATTGTGCAAACTCTCAGTCCTGTAGTCGGTGTCAGGTTCCTCACCGTAGATGCACTGTATGACCCTGACACGGGTTATGATTCTTCTGGATTCTACCAAAAATTGGGTTTTCGCTTGGTTAATCCTGACGAATCGTTACCTCCTTTGCATGGCTATCGAACCATGTATTTTGATTTAAAACCGTTGATTGATTCTTGGTTTTCAATGATAGGGGCGCGTGATGAGGTGGAGGGAAGTGAACCGTCTTGATAGTCGTTTGCCACTCCAAACACCAACCCATTTTCTCTGCGTCATCTGTGGCCATCTGCGATTCAGACTAAACTTAATCTGTCAGAATCAGAATTTTCAGAATTAAAGAATTAACAGAATAATTTGACAACCCATGCTGAAAATTTTAAAATTCTGCAAATTCTGATTCTGACAAGCACTCTGTCTGAATCAGGATTTTCAGGATTATAAAGATTAACAGGATTTGTTTGAACGCCATCCTGAAAATCCTAAAATCCTGAAAATCCTGGTTCAGACAATTAAAGAATTAACAGAATAATTTGACAACCCATTCTGAAAATTCTAAAATTCTGCAAATTCTGATTCAGACAATCACTTAATCAGAATCAGAATTTACAGAATTAGAAAATTAACAGAATAAGTTGACAACCTATTCTGAAAATTCTAAAATTCTGCAAATTCTGATTCAAACCTCTAAAGGAGACCCAGCCATGAGTTATTTAACAATTGATAAAAAGATTGTCACAGATGACCAACAATGGCCAGTAGCCGTGCAAATTGATTATCGAGATTGGTTGCAGATTGAACAACTGTTAAATCTCAAGCCCTCGCCACGGGCCGTCGATTTCTTTGCCACTCATGCGCCATTGAAAAGTTTTGAGGGCACTGACCAGGAAACTCCCGTCCAGGTCCCGAAACGCCAGATAAGTGATATTTTTCCGCGTCAATTGGAGAATATCAAACCGTTTTCACGAGAGGAACTCTATGAATAAATGTGGTTTTATAGACTCCAATCTTTGGATTTATGCCGCGATTGCTGATGGTAGTAGTTGTGCTATTCTGTATTCCGAGGATATGCAAGGAGGGCAACGAATTGAAAACCGGTTAGTTATCTGCAACCCATTTTCCTGAATGAGAAGCGGTCAGATTGGTCCGATAACATTCTAAAATCCCGCAAATTCTGATTCAGACAATCACTTAGTCAGAATCAGAATTGACAGAATTTTAGAATTAACAGAATTAATTTGACCACCCATTCTGAAAATTCTAAAATTCGGTAAATTCTGATTCAGACAACCACCAGTCAGAATCAGAATTTACCGAATTAATTTGACCCCATTCTGAAAATTCTAAAATTCTGCCAATTCTGATTCTGATAAACTAACAGGAGATAAAAAATGAATTATCGTACTCGAATCACCGCAGATGCCAAAGTGATGTTGGGAAAACCGGTAATTAAGGGCACCCGAATCACGGTCGCTTTGATTTTACAAAAATTGTCCGAAGGGATGACTGTAGAAGAACTTTTAGAAGGTTATCCGCAACTTGGCAGAGAAGATATTTTAGCCGTGTTGTCATATTGTGCCGCTGTGATTTCACGGGAGGAAATGATTGAAATTGCTTCTCTTAGCTGATGAAAGTGTTAATCTGAAAATTGTCAAAGTCCTTAGAAATCAGGATATTGAAGTGTTAGCGGTGGCAGAAATGCGGCCAGGTATTTCAGATGCCGCTGTGTTACAATTATCATTTGAATCTCAGGCACTTTTATTAACCGAAGACCGTGATTTTGGTGAATGGGTATTTGCGCACCAAGCTGCAACCCCTGGCGTGATATATCTGAGGTATCGGGTCAAAGAGTTAATTGACATCCTGGCAGCTTTAACCAAGGTGTTATCTGCTTATCACAATTCCTTGTATGGCAAATTTGTGGTTATCACGGCTAACAAAATTAGGATTCGGGAAATTCTTTAAGTGTTTGTGCCGGGGTCGAGATGACCTGTGGTAAATTTTGCTAGTCTTGATTCAGACAAACAACCTAATTTCTTCTAAAACTTACTGCTTATCTGTCAGAATCAGAATTTACCGAATTAAAGAATTAACAGAATTAATTTGACCACCCATTCTGAAAATTCTAAAATTCGGTAAATTCTGATTCTGACAATGAACCAAAAGGTATATCACAATATACCATAATAAAAAATGGTTGACTAACTATGAATAACCACAATTACCAAGATTCTGTACAACACTTCGCGGCCTTGAAAGTTTATTATCAGGCCGAACAATACAATGATTCGTCGCCTTCCAGCCTGCTGTATTTCATATTAAGACGGGTTGACTCAGACATTTTACTAACAGATTTAGAATTGTCCTGGTTACGAGAAAACAACCTTGTTGATACCATCAAGTGCATTGAGAACAAATCAAAGCATATCGATGAACTTGTGGCCGAAGCAAGCCGGTTATTCAAGAAGTATTTACCATCAATTTATGGTCGCCTAACCAAAGAATCATTAAGTAAGCCAATACATTTCATACTTAAAAAGTTGGAAATGCGTCATCTATTAACGCCACGCGAAATAAGCTATCTTAATAGCAATGACTACTTTCTACAGTTAGGTGCCTTTGCTGAATTTCAAGCATTGATGGTTAAATATCAGGTTACCCAATACCCAGATTCACAGCCGTCTAGTCCATTGTTTGCAATATTGAAACAGTTAGACGTTCAAGAACCTCTGAGTATTCAAGAAATTGAGTGGTTGCAATCCCAACTACTTCCTGAAATATTTGCTATTTTCACGCAACAAGAGCATAGCAGAAATCTCCAATTCACGGCGTTAAAGGAAAAATATCACGCTGGTGGTTATACTGACACTTCTTATTTAAGTCGTCCTCTGTATGAGATTTTGCAACAATTAGACGCAAATAAGCCCGTTTCTGAGTTGCAAATAGATTGGCTAAAACAACAAGGATTGCTTGAAACTGTTGCCATCGCGGAAGAACAAGAAAATGTCAGAAACTTTGAAGCACTCAAACACAAATATAAAGCCACTGCGTTTCAAGAATCTTCTATTTCTAGCCACTTATATAAGGTGCTTAAGAAAATTGACGCGGGCGATTCACTCAGCGAACCAGATTTTAATTTTCTTAACAAACGTAAGTTAGTATCAACACTCGTTAGTTATGTCCAAACGAAAATAGGACGTGAACAACTGTTGACCGAAACCGAATACAATTGGTTAGTACAAAATCGGCAGGACGCTGAACTCCTGAAGAGTCAAGAAATACGCCACTACTTGATTTTAAGAAAATTGGGTGCTGGAAAGCAACTTGATGACACTGAAGTAGCTTGCTTTATAGTTGAGATTGAAGCGAAAATCAAACGTAAACAAGTGTTGACCGAGACAGAATACAATTGGTTAGTACAAAATCGGCAAGGCAATGAAATTCTTGGTAAGAACGAAATATTTCGCTACTTGGTTTCCAAAAAGTTAGAGGAAGGAAAACGATTAGATGAGATTGAGGCGGCTTGGTTGTATGATGAGTTCAAAGATGAACATTGCCAGAGGACTGACTGGTTGATTCGTTATCATGAGATAGAAGCCTTATTTTATGAAAACGAGTATACAAATACAGGAAATAAATGGAACTTAGCCAATGCCAGTAGCCATTGGCGCAAGGCTGAAAAGCCCAAATTAGCATTATTCGTAACGGATGAATTGAATTTTGCAAAAATCAAGGAGGACAAACTTAAAGCTGCTTTGCTGACCACACGCGGTGGAGCGTTTCGCGACCTTGAGAAATTAGACCAAGCCGAAAATTGTGCAATGCAAGCCATTCAATATTACCCACAAAGTCATCATCCTTACACGTTAATGGGAGCCATCTGTTTTGAACGTGGTCAATATGGTGAAGGTGAAAAGTGGTTTGGAGAAGCCATTCAACGTGGTGCCTCCCCACGAGACCAAGATGCTGAATTGAAGCGCATTGTTAGAGATACCAAGGATTCAAAGAAACTTTGGGAATTAATAAAGTATCTATTGGATAAGGATAGTGAACGATACAGTTGGGCCAGAAGGTATTTGATAGAAATGGGGGGTATTTATTTTAAGCGTGGTCAATATAGCGAGGGTGAAGAGTGGTTTGACGAAGCCATTCAACGAGGGGCTTACCCACGATCCCAAGATGCTGAATTGAAAAGCATTGTTAGAGATACCAAGGATTCAAAGAAACATCGAGAATTAATAGACTATCTATTGAGTAAAGATAGCAAACGATACGGTTGGGCTAAAGAATACTTACATGCCAGAAGACAGTGACACCGTTTATCACGTCAAGGATTTGCTAGGCACGATTCATAATCCCCAGGCCAATGAA
>DZAL01000408.1 GCA_022729575.1 Thiomargarita sp. | reverse complement strand
TCATCTTAGCCGATCGGTGTGTATGGCACATCATGCACGGGCGCGGGCAACTCACTCAAGCCGGATTATTCGAGTTCATCGAGTTCATGCTGCAAACCTCGCTGGATCAAATCCACTACATGATCGAGGCGCTGGAGCGCACGACCATGCGCGAACGGCTGGAGCGGCTCGTCATGCTGGAACCCCCAATCTTAGAGGCAGGCATCGAAGCAGGCATCAAGCCGCAGGCCGCCCGTGCTACACATTCTCATCAGCCTGGGGTGCGTTTCGCGCAGTGACTTCAAAGTCTTCCTCGGACTAGGCGAGCGCGTGACCATCGACCATCTCAATAAACTGATTGAACTCGGCTTGGTAGAAAGCCCGACCCCCAAAGCTCGCGACCTCTACCCCGGCCTGCCGGTTTGGTTTGCCCAATCGCTGCTACCTGATCTGCACAAGCGGTTTGTGGTTTGAGGTGCATGAAAGCGAGTTTGCGAGGGTTGTCGCGGCGAATTCTGGGATAAGATGACGAAAGTCTGTGTGCCGATACGGATAACGAAAAATGGATTTAGTGAAGTAATGGCTACAGGAATCCGTGGCTTGTCCATGATTGCTGAATGCTCATGCCTCCAATTTTTTCTTCGATTATTATTTTTTATATGGATTTGGTTTAGATGGTTAATGGGTGGGTATATGAATGAGATTCTAGGTTTTTTTAGTCAAGGGTGGGTGGGGTCGCTCATTGGGTTGGTTGGTATTGCGTTGGCTGTTGTTATGTATGTGAGATCGAAAAAAATTGCCAGAACCGCCTATCAGTGTGCTTCACTTCAATTAATTGGTAAAGATGAGAGTAATCTTCCAGATGAGGTGGTGGTTACATATAAGGGTATTAGTGTTAGTAGACTTGCAAAAACAATGATGGTTTTATGGAATAATGGTACAGAGGTTGTGGATCGAAAAGACATTGTTGATAGTGATCCCGTTCTGATTATATTTACAGAAGAGGTTCGTATACTTAGTTATAGCGTCATTAAGCGCACCCGTGATGTTAATGGGCTTTCTTTAAGCCGGTTTGATGGTGTTGGTAATATCCTGAAAGTTGATTTTGATTATCTTGATCCAGGAGATGGATTTTTAATTGAAGTGCTTCATGATGGCGGCAAAAGACTCCCGGTAATTACGGGTGCTATTAAGGGTTTTGGCGAGGTTTTTGCTTTTAAAGGTCATTTAAATATAAATTATTTGGTTGGGTCTAGGGGTTTTGTTGATTTTGTTAAAAGTGAAGAATTTTATAATTATTTTATGATTTTTTTGGGTGCGCTTTTCGTAGTGATGGGGGTTCTTCCTGATTCGTTTAGGGAGTTTATGAATTCACATGCGCGTTGGGTTACGGATCATGGGTGGTTTTATTTGTTATTTGGTTTTATAATATCGGCACCATCTGTGTTGGTTGTTTGGTTGCGAAGAAACAGGTTTCCTAAATCTTTGGATGTATAG
>DZAL01000407.1 GCA_022729575.1 Thiomargarita sp. | reverse complement strand
CACTGGCATCATTGGCATCTACATATGTGGCGGTATTCCCATCGAAAGCTTTATCCCCATCGGTGTTATTGCCCCAGGGTGATATATTGTCAAACTGGGTTCCGGTAAGTTTCACGGTATTTAAGAGCCGAACGGTTATGGCGCATGTAGCAGTTTTGTTCCTGTCCTGGGTGGTAACTGTAATGGTGGTACTTCCTGGGGATACTCCCGTTACCAACCCCCCGGAATTTACTGTGGCAACACTGGGGTCGCCTGATACCCAACTCACTGTTTTATTTGTGGCATCCGAAGGACTGACAGTAGCCGTTAATTGTTGTGTATCTTCTTCTACAATACTGGCCGAATCAAGACTAATGCTTACGCCTGTTACGGGCACAGACCGTAAGGGATTACCCCAGAATTCAATTTCAGCAACGTTACAATACCCGTTAGCCGGGCTCAGGTAACGTACGTAGCGATAATTAACATTTACCGGGACTTCCGTCCATGCGTATGCAGGGTTTGTGTTAATGGTGTAAATATCGGTCCAGTTGGCATTGTCGTCAGACCCCTGGAATTTACCTTCATTCATGCGGGCTGCCCAGTTTTCGCGCGGGTAAAATTTGATTATGGAAACAGTTTTTGAGCTTCCAAAATCTAATCCGGTATAAGCGCCACTGGCAGTGCTGGCATCTACAAATGTGGCGGTATCACCATCGAAAGCTTTATCTCCATCGGCGTTACTGTCAGAAGGTGTTATATTATCAAACTGGGTTCCGGTAAGCTTAACATCTCTAACGATTATCGCGCAGGTAGCGGTTTTATTTCCGTCCTGGGTGGTAACCGTGATGGTGGTACTTCCTGCTGCTACCGCTGTTACCAAACCACTGGAATTAACGGTTGCAACACTAGTATTTCCTGATAACCAGCTCACTGTTTTATTTGTGGCATCCGAAGGGCTGACAGTAGCCGTTAATTGTATTGTGCCTCCGGGCACAATACTGGTCGAATCAGGGCTTACATTTACCCCTGTTACCGATGAATATTTTCCCGGGGCCCATCGAAACATGAGTACTTTAGCAAAGCCGTCTTCTTCAACAAATACAACATACTCCCCATTTGAACGTTTGATTGCCCTTATGCCCATGGGGATATCGACCCATCCGGTTGATTCTGTGCCATTCACCTCGGGGCCGGGTTCGAGATGCCCGACCACAGAACCATTGGAGGCATTATATACCCATACCTTGCAACGGGTTTCAACACCCACTGAGAAAATAAAATCGCCGGCAAAACAAATTGCTTTTTGCCTGTTTTTGCCCGGAACTTCACTTCCGGCGAAATAAGGCAGGTTAACCGTCCACGCCTTTGTCCGTGTCCCGTTCATCCAATTGGTCCATTTTTCCATTTTAAAACCAATGGTACCCCAGTCGCCCGAAGGAATATCTCCGGTAAGGTACAGCACATCATCATCAGGAAAATACTCGATGCGTTCAATAT
>DZAL01000084.1:12503-23329 GCA_022729575.1 Thiomargarita sp. | reverse complement strand
TCCCTCTGGGAGAGGGGTCGGGGGTGAGGGAAAATACCGCCGAATTTCTGCTTCAATGCGTATAACGCACACTACACTGACTAATATTGCAACAAGATTTCGATGATCTCATTTAAAGTATTGTAAGCCACCTCCAAATCACCTCTGGTTGTTCTCTTTTTCGGGTTAGCATGGTCGATATGATTACGGTGTTCTAAAATTTGTCCGGCCCGGTCAAGGAGAACTTCTAAGGTGGGGTTGGGAAATGGACTGTGTTTTAGAAACCCTAAAATATCAGAAGGCTTCCACCATTCCACACTTTTTTCAAAGTGTTCATACAAAGAATTGGCAAATGGAAAAGTTTGTTGTTTTAGCACCAGGCCTGTTTCCTGCAAATAGTCTCGCAGGAAGCGTTCAAAAGTCGCCCACAAAGCTAACACCAATAAACTCTCAACCTCTTTAACTGGTTCACTCGGTTTACCCTTCTCAGTGGTTAACCAACGCAACGCGGTTTCCTCTGGGCCTTCATAGAGCGTCCCTTGCCGCAGTTCCGCTTGAATTCGGGCCAAGGTCGCTTGACAGGCCGGAAATTGGTCAACAGCCGTTTGGCATTTGGATGGTTGATGACAAGGGGAGCGTTGCAACATTCTTCTGGTTATTTCCAAGGCCCCCCCTGACACACAAAGCTACTTCCCAGGTCGCTGGTAATGGATTAGTCATGGCATTTCCTCCTCAAATAAACCTGCACCTTGCTTGACTAAATCAAAAAATACCTCTTTCGTCAGAGGTACCATTTGGGTTTGTGTCAGTGAAAGTACCAGCCAGTACCAACCTTCTCCTTCAAAACCTTTTTCAACCGGCTCTCTAGTCCCCTTTCGTTCTGTGTAGATCAGATTATCGGCGCGTAAATAAACCAGTTCTTCTTCACGCCAAGGCCCTTGTATTTCTACCACGCCCCTCTCATAGAGGAAAGTGATCCCTAGAGGGAAAAAGTCGACGAGGGTATTTTCATCCTCTCCTACCTGGGCGACTTTCCTGAGAATAGCTAATCGGTCGGCTTGGTAATCGCCCGTGGTGTCACTGACGGAATAGTCCCCTTGAATGGCAAAGTCAAACTTATCCTTTCCCCAAGTTTGTACCTGATTGTAGAGTTGGGTCACTCGTTCTAAATATTGTTGCTGTATCGGATTAGTTACGGTCATAAAATACTCCTTTTAGAATGAAATGGTTATCAATAGGTGATTGGTGGAATTATATAGGTAGTTTTTATTTCGGTCAAGTACGACACTCCAGCGATTAGAGAAAATTGGAGTACCGAATTGATTTCGTGTGGTTTGACAGTTAATAAGAGAGAGGCTAAAATAAAGAAACGGGTAGAATAAAAAATATGATTTGCCTTAATATGACAGCCGCTTCGAATTTCGGTAGTCCCTCCAAGATAATGGAGGTCTTGGTATTCCATGCCAGCTAATGGCAGTATTAACACCAAGGGGCTGGATTTCCTAAATCTGGCAGGTGCTAGGTTTCCTAAGCCTTCAAGGCTTAGGAAACCTTAGAATCGCTATAACGCTTTGAATTTTAAGACCTCCATTATCTTGAAGGGACTACCCGAATTTCATTGCCCGTGTTGGAGTTCACCGGCGCTCACTCCAACCGACCAAATCATTCGAAGTGCGTGAGGTGAATAAAGAGTATCTAGCTTTGCCCCCTTGCTTTTCAAAACCAGCTACTCTATAATTGATGACATATACCAACTATTTTTATAACAATTTATTATTAAATAATCCAATGGCTATTTCTATGATAAATCCTACTGTTGACCAAAAATTAGATTATCAACTCTACTTTTTGTTGCGTACCTATCGTTGGAAAGAAGACGAATATATTGCTGAACCTGCCCGGTTAGCGCAGCCAGACGCTTCTAAAGCATGGGTGAGTTACTCGCAAGATGAGGATAAACGCTTGTTTCGTTTTGATATTTTTGACAGTACGTTGCTAGAGTTACCCCAGCAGGGTTCAACTTGTTGGCAAATGCTACGGGCTGAGTATCAAACTTGTCGGGTGCGTAATCATGCCACGGGTCAAGAGAGTCAACGTGATGCCAGTGCCGAATTATTAATGGGCGTGGCAGTGGTTATCGTGGCTGAAAATTTGACTGAAGCGCATACTGTGCCCATGACGTTGCGTGATTCTCAGGGAAAAGAGTTAGGGCAAATGTTGTTCGGTCCCAAGCAGACTTTATTTAGTCTCAGTGAGAAAGACCATGAGGAGGCATCTCAGTTTACCGCTTTCCAACCACGTTATGCGCAACCGCTTCTGGAAAAAGCTAAGGTGTCGCATTGGCAACTGGAATGGGCAGAGGAGGAACAATGGCATTTGGTGCCCGTGCGTGATGAGGAAAATGACGATAATCCGATTTTTGCTGTGTATGGTGTTTCTGGTAAGCAGGAGTCATTGGCGAAATTTGCCGAGTTGTTACTGTATGGCGAAGGCGGTAAATCACGAAATACCGTGTTGATGCACTTAATGTCGGGCTTGCTGATGCGAGATTGGCAATACAGTCATATTTATGCCGCCGCTTCTCGCTTACTCGACCGACTGGACAAGGAAAATGCGGCTTATCGTAGTCAAACGGACGAAGCGTTGCGCTGTACCGATACCGAAACGTTGCAAGAGAAGTTGCAAGCCATGAGGACGTTGGACGCGGAGGCCAAGCATATTTTAGGACGGATTCAAGGGACGATTAAAACTTTACAAGTCAATCGGGAGAATTTGCCTAATCGCATGGACACGGTGCAACGAGTGACACAAAAACACGGTTGGTCGATAGATTGGCAGTGGGCACAAGATAGTCTTACCAAATTGCAACAGGTCGCTTTTCCTGACCGCGGCCGCCCGCCTTCACCTTCACTGGCACCAGCGTTGTTGGAGGAGTTCACTTATGACATTGAGGAGTTGAGAAATCGTCAAATTTATATTGAAGGGGCATTGAAGCATTTGGAAGGGTCGGGAATGCGTTGGCAGGTGGCGATAGAAGAACGGAAAATGGAGTTAAGCGAGAGTTTTGGGAAGATTGGTCATGTGATTATCTTCTTGGTGGCTTTGGCGGAAATGGGTCATGCGTTTAGTAGAAGTGGTGGTGGGCATGAAGCCACTTCTACAGAAATGGGCGAATGTTGGAAACTACAAGCACCGGGTGACTGGTTATTTAATTGTTTGCATTGGTCTGATAGTAGCCCTGTTATTCATTTTATTACCAAGTTGTTAAACAGTCCTACGGTATATTTGGTATTTGTTATTTTGATTTTGTTGCCCGTAGGAAAGGAGTTGTGGAAAGTGATGAGAAGAAAATGGCAGTGTCGGAAGTGTAAAAAGCAGTTGGGGAAAACTAACTAACCATTTTTGAGGAGAACTTTATGAGTGAATTACCTAAACCACCTGAATCTCAACCACCAACGTCCTCTGATGACTGGGAGGACAAGAAAACGCCACATACTAATCGGCCCGTGCCCAAAAGTTGGAAATGGATGCTGGCTATTTCGTTAGTATTGACTGTTTGTTCTTCGGGGGTTGCTGTTAAAATGTATTTGGATAAGGGGGAGTTGGCAACAAAACTGGCTTCAAAAGACACTTTGATTACTCATAGGGGTACTGATACCGGATGGTTCTTCGGGGTAGAAGCAGGCCCTTCACTTGTAGAATTACAGAGTAAGGTAACTGAACTTGAACGACAACTAGCATTAGTAGAGTCGTCATTGAAAGAACAGCAACTACAGTCCGCGAAGATTTCCTTAAACGATGCTGCTAAAAGTACGCAATCAATTAAGCAACTGTTACGTTTGTTGGCAGAAAAGGAGAAGGAGATTGGTGGGGAAGTTCGCTTTAAGCAAGCAATTACTCAATAAGCCAAGTTAAATGGATTAAGAAATGGATAGGACTGTGGAATGGAATCCTGTCCATCTTGACAATCCATGCAATCTTGTTCAAAATCTGTTTGGTAACTTGGGTAGTGATGAAATTGGGGTGAAATATCGAGAGGTTTCTCTTCTGTCTTGAACTATGATTGAGATGATTAAATGAGGACTATGAAAGGTGGCTTGACTAATCATAGTCTATCTGAAAATCATTCTAATCATGGTTCAGACAATTTCAGCACTACTGAATGTTTTATAAGGCAGTAATTTGGTCTCGTTCTAATGCGGTGCGGACGTGCCAGCGTCTCCTTCCCACAACAACACGGGCGCGTTGCCCACAGCAAAAACCACATAGAGGTAAACCAATGAAACCGAGAATTTATACCGATACCTCAGTGATTGGAGGATGTTTGGATAGAGAGTTTGACACGCCCTCCATTCAACTGTTTGACAACTTTAAACAGGGCAAAGCCACACTGGTTTTTTCTGACCAAACTTTGCTAGAATTGAAATATGCCCCTGCTAGAGTTCAAGCCGTGCTTGAAGAAGTGCCCGAGTCTCACAAAGAATATGTAGAACTGGATGAAGAAGCCGACACCTTGGCACAATGTTACCTGATCGAAGGTGTCATAGTTCCTTCTAAGAAAGTTGATGCCCAACATATCGCCATTGCCACCGTTAATCGGGTAGATGTGTTGGTTAGCTGGAATTTCAAGCATATCGTCAATTTAGAACGGATTCGTGGCTATAACGCCGTCAATTTAAAATTAGGTTATCCCTTACTAGAAATCCGAACCCCACAGGAGGTCATTCGTTATGAACAACACTAACCAGGAGTTTGATGCGGTGGCCATGATGCGACAAATCCGAGACCAGTTAAGTCAGCAGTTTCAGGACTTCACTCTGGCAGAACAACAGCAGTATATTAGAAGTCATATTAACGTCCCAAAGCAGGAGATTTTTTCCCGTGCGAACGGGTCGGCGTCCAGGTCCCGTAACGTTGGTGCGTAGGAAGAACTCTCATGATGACTCGAACCAAAGACTTTAAGCAAACTGTTCAAGCCCGTCTCCGCGAAGATTCAGCCTTTCGTGAAGCCATGTTGACTGAAGCCATGAATTGCTTTTTCGCCGGGGAGATGAGTATAGGCAAAGAGATTTTAGGTGACTACATCAACGCTACCGTAGGCTTTGAGGAATTAGCCCGTCTCCTTGAGAAACCTGGTCACCGCCTGCGCCGTATGTTAAGACCCAGTAGCAATCCCAATGCTAAGAGTTTGTTTGACATTTTACACATTTTGCAGAAACATGCGGGAGTTAAGTTAGAAGTTAAGGTTCAACTGCATCAGCCTGGCTAAGGAGGAACCTATAGACATGACCCAGGCGGAAAGGAGAAAATATGAGCGTCATCACTAATACATCCATTTCTAATGCCACTTCCTATCAGGAGATTGGTGAATTTTGGGATAACCATGATTTGACTGACTTTTGGGAACATACCCAAGCAGTAACCTTTGACGTGGATATTCAAGCGGAACAGAGATACTATCGCGTTGACAATTCGCTTGCCGAACAGGTGGGGGAAATAGCCCGCCAGCGAGGCATTAGTGCGGAAACTTTGCTTAACTTATGGCTCCAAGATAAGATAAATCAAGTGAGTGTAAGTCGGTAGTCGGTTGCAGAAACTAAGTTTCTTGAAGAGACTTAGCTTCTCAGTAATCAATGACACTTGCACACCTGAAGAACTTATGGGGAAATAATAATATGTGTAACGAAGAACTGTGGAACGAAGACTTGATTGTAGCGGAACTCCGCCAAATTCGTGAGGAACATGCCGCACAATTTAATTATGACATCAGTGCGATAGTCCACTCTCTGCAACAGGAAGACGCACAAAGTGGCTGTCAGTTGGTGTCGTTTGCCCGGCAACCAAAGGAGGGTCAGTTGAGTTTCTGGCCAAAACTTCCACTTGACAATTACCAAAACCACGAGGTCACTTATGTCTCAATTAATTCTTAACCTTGACGACCCTAGCCTCCACACCGGGCTTAAGTTGATTGCCCAAACCGAAGGTAAAGAAATTCAAGAAGTCGTCATGAATGCCATTCAACATTGGGTAAAGCAAAAATCATTACCTCCCCTGAAGAAACTAGACCCGTTCCATCATTCTGTACCAATTCGCTATGCACTCGTATATTGAGAAACTAAGTTGTAGAGAAAAGACTGAGTTTCTCGTTGGTGGACTTACTGAATACCAGGCATAATCACTGGTATGAGTTGATTACCATGCTTGCGGTAAATACGAAAATCACTGTCTAACGTCAAAATAGCACTCTTAGGAGATTGTTCCGACATTCTCACTAAACAAGCATCGGCGAAAGACATGGGGACATTCGCGTATTTTGTCATCAGGGTTTTGATGATTTCTATCTCCTTATTCAATTGGAATGACACTGTCATAAAGCCGTTATGCACCATGTTAATTATTGCGTTGGTACCACCGACATGACGACGTGATAAAAAATAGGCTTCAGTAATAACGGCTTCACAGGTCAACAACGGCGGTTGAATACTTGGCAGTTGAAGATTTACCCAATCATGATAAGCATCACCGTGGTTGAGCAACGCGACCAAAGGACCCGCATCAAGAATAACTCTATGTTTCATAACCCGAAGCCCTCAAAGTAGGCTTTATTGGTGGATAGGTCCGGTGGGCCATCTATACACCCAATATAGTCCTTCGCCAAATCATAGGCCGAAATGCCTGTCATTGGTTCATTTTCGGCGACTGTCTCAAACTCCTGTTGCAGCGTTTCTAATACGGCCTGAATGTCACTAAAATTAGCAGTGTCAGGCAATTCTGAAATAGCATTGGCAACCGCTTGCTTGATGGTTTCCATACTAATAACCTCTTAAATGATATTGACTTGATATGATGACTAAGTTTAGCATATATTTCTTGACCAAGTAAAGAGTACCTAAACTTTGGCCCCTTGCTTTTCAAAAGCAGCTATTCTATAATTGATGATATACACCAATTACTATGGCTCCAAGATAAGATAAATCAAGTGAGTGTAAGTCGGTAGTCGGTTGCAGAAACTAAGTTTCTTGAAGAGACTTAGCTTCTCAGTAATCAATGACACTTGCACACCTGAAGAACTTATGGGGAAATAATAATATGTGTAACGAAGAACTGTGGAACGAAGACTTGATTGTAGCGGAACTCCGCCAAATTCGTGAAGAACATGCTGCACAATTTAATTATGACATCAGTGCGATAGTCCACTCCCTGCAACAGGAAGACGCACAAAGTGGTTGTCAGTTGGTGTCGTTTGCACGGCAACCAAAAGACGGTCAGTTTGGTTTATGGCCAAACCCTCCACCTGGTCAACTGGAGACCCATTTAACCACCGGTACCTAACATGAAAAAAACTGTTTATCTGGACACCAGCATTCCCAGTTATCTCTTTGATGACCGAGACACTATCAGAAACTACATTGACGTGACTCGCCAATGGTGGGAACAAGAACGGCAACATTTCGAGGTGTGGATGTCAGAAGAAACACTGTCGGAATTGAATCGTGGCCACTATCCCAGAAAGTCGGAGATATTAGACTATGTTTCTCAACTGCCCGTACTGCCATTTCATAAGCGGGTTGTTGAGATTGTGCAAGTGTATTTAGACCATTACCTCATGCCTAAAGTTGCTGAAGGTGACGCTTTGCACTTGGCTTATGCCTCCTTTTACAAAATCGATTTCCTGCTAACTTGGAATTGCAAACACTTGGCAAATGCCAATAAACACCAACATATTCGTATTATCAACACGCGCTTGCAGTTGTATACGCCGGAGATAGTTACGCCCTTAGCCCTGTTTACAACGGAGAAAGACTTATGATAACCAACCATTTACTAGAAGAGAAAGAACGAGTGCAAAAAGAACTAGCGGAAGAGGCACAATATGATGTCTTCAAGTATACGGAGAACACTCATAAAAATGTGCTAGAAGCCCAAGCCAAATACGGGCTGAAACTGCGTTATGGCCAGCGGGAAGGAGGTACGATAGATATTTTTAAACTGTGATGGGCAATGAGATTCTGGTTACCCATCCTCTGGTTTCCATCACCGGGTAGGCAACGCTAAACCCGTTGCTTACCCTACCTGGTTTTAAATCAGTCTATGTCTCGTTCCCACGCGCCCGCGTGCGAATGCCGTGGGCAACGCGCTAGTGTTGCGGGAACGGGACGCTGGCGCGTCTGCACCGCATTCCCACGCGGGCGCGTGGGAACGGGAGAAAAATTTTCTTGCACATCACTAAAACCACGAGGTCACTTATGTCTCAATTAATTCTTAACCTTGACGACCCTATCCTACAAACAGGGCTTAATTTGATTGCCCAAACCGAAGGTAAAGAAGTTCAAGAAGTGATAATAAATGCTATTCAACATTGGGTAAAGCAAAAATCATTACCACCCCTGAAGAAGCTAGACCCGTTCCGTCATTCGGTACCCATTCGCTATGAAGTCGAAGAAGACCTAAATGAGGTCATTCCATTTGCCCACGTCACCGATAGCGCCCAATTTGGCCAAGAGTTAAGACGACAACTCTGGGAAAGGACGAATCATGCCAAATAACCTCTTGCTATGTGATACGTGTGTCATCATTGATTTTATCAATGGTCAGAGTTTATTATTGCCTACTTTGCTAGACCATCAATTGATTCTCTTCACTAATTCAATTATTGAGATGGAGTTATTCCAAGGGGCACACGACCAACGAGAACTCCGAAAGATTGAACAAAAGTTGAATACTTTTCGACGCTTAGAAATCAATCAGGACGTGTTAACACTGGCTACTCAATGGGTGAGAAGGTACTCGCTGTCGCATCACTTAAGATTGGCAGATGCCGTGATTGCCGCCACTGCCGTGCTTTACGATATTCAACTGTTAACCTATAACACCAGCGATTTTAGGTATCTGCCTAATGTGCAACTTTTTGATTATTCGGGCTGTTGAATAGACGGGTAACTCAGAACCCCACAGGAGGTCATTCGTTATGAACAATACTCACAAGGAGTTTGATGCGGTGGCCATGATGCGACAAATCTGAGACCAGTTAAGTCAGCAGTTTCAGGACTGGACTTTGGCAGAACAACAGCAGTACATTAGAAGTCACCTTCAGGTGCCAAAGCGACAGAATTTACGAGAACACTGGTCTGACATAAACGTGTGTCCTACTAATCTCAACCAGACTCAACCAAGTAGGGTTTCAGAAGTTGGTGGGCGATGATAAACCTGTGAACCTACCTGGCTTGAACTCAGTATCAAACATTATGGAGAACTCTTGTTATGTACCCACTCTTAGCTAACTACGTGACCACCCTTACCGATTTAACTCAACATCCGGAAATCGTTTTAGAACAAGTAGAAACCGCGACGGTGGCCATTTTGGAAAATAATCAACCACGGGCTTATCTCGTTTCGGCGGTGGCTTATGAAGAATTATTGGAACGGTTGGAAGATTACGAATTAGGTCTCCTCGTCAAAGCCCGAGAACAGGAAAAATCTCAAGCCATCGAGGTGTCTTTGGATGACTTATAGAACACTTTAACCATTTTGGTAGTGAGAAAATTTGGCTGAGGACTTAGGACTGCCAGTCCTGACCGCCTCAGAGGACTTAGGACTGGCAGTCCTCAAAGGACTGCCAGTCCTGATCGCCTCAGAGGACTTAGGACTGGCAGTCCTCAAAGGACTGCCAGTCCTGACCGCATCATCATCCACCTGTCATCACTACCACCAGTTTTCGCTTTCCTAAACCGCAAAGGTTTAGGAAATCTTAACTCTTGGTTTTTGATAACCCATTGAATTTTAACACCTCCATTGGTTTGGAGAGACTACCGGAAACTTTGGGGTTCCTTAAGTTTCCTAAGCCTTCGAGGCTTAGGAAACTTTGACCTTCGATAAACTATTGAATTTTAAGACCTCTATTAGCTTGGAGGGACTACCGAAAATTCTACTCAGAGAGCATCCATTTTGGAGCAATTTCTAAAGAGGTATCAAGATGACAGTAATAAATTTTTACTCTCCCAAAGACGAATATGGGGGTTTTTCTAACTTTGCCCGTTGTCCAGTATTTCTTAAGGGTAAACTGTGGCCTACGTCTGAACATTATTTTCAGGCACAAAAATTTGCCGCTACCAAGCATGAAGAGGCGGTCCGGTTAGCTAAATCACCTAAAGAAGCGGCCCAAATGGGTCGTGATAGAAATCGTCCGCTACGCTCAGATTGGGAAGTGGTGAAGGAAGAGGTGATGCGAGAAGTGGTGTGGGCGAAGTTTACTCAACATGCGGAACTGAAGAAAATATTGTTGGCAACGGATGACGCGATGTTAGTGGAACATACTGAAAACGACAGTGAGTGGGGAGATGGTGGAGATGGTAGTGGCAAAAATAAGTTGGGGAAAGTGTTGATGGCAGTGCGCGAACAATTGCGGACTGCTTAAAAATCGGGTAGTGAGGCACCAGGTAGTGGTTTAAACCTGACAGGTCTCGAAAACCTGTCAGGTTTGAGTTATCGACCACTACTTATTGCATCACTACCCGAAAAACCACGTTTGGAGGATGAATACCAAGATACTTTGCTTAATCCCACCGTTATTGTGGAAGTACCTGACACCGCGGCTTATAACCGTGGCCAAAAATTTGGTAGTCCCTCCAAACCAACCCCTGTAAAACGGAATCAAAACGGCCAACTCCCCTCCTGGTTGAGGAGGGGTTGGGGGTGATTGAGTTAACCTTCAAATCCAAGTGCAACTTCTGGAGGTACCGACGGTGGTATTACTGGCGGTGGCATTACCGGTGGTGGTATTACCGGTGGTGGTATTACCGGTGGTGGTATTACCGGTGGTGGTATTACCGGTGGTGGTATTACCGGTG
>DZAL01000084.1:0-12403 GCA_022729575.1 Thiomargarita sp. | reverse complement strand
TACCGGTGGTGGTATTACCGGTGGTGGTATTACCGGTGGTGGTATTACCGGTGGTATTACCGGTGGTGGTATTACCGGTGGTGGTATTACCGGTGGTGGCATCTCTTTCGGTAACGCCGGTGCTGGTGGTGAAGTTTGATAACGACTCTTACGTCGGTCTTCATGGTATGCCAAGCCGGTGCCCGCAGGAATTAATCGACCCACAATGACATTCTCCTTAAGACCACGCAGATTATCACATTTACCATTAACCGAGGCTTCGGTCAATACTCGCGTGGTTTCCTGGAACGAAGCTGCCGAAATAAATGAATCCGTGGCTAGTGACGCTTTGGTAATTCCTAAGAGCAACGACTCCCAACGCGCCGGCTGTTTTCCTTGCTTAAACGCTTTCTCGTTTTCTTCCATTAAACGAGCACGCTCCACTTGTTCACCTGGCAATAACGCCGTATCTCCATGGTCAATCACGGTCACTTTCCGCAACATCTGTCGCACAATCACTTCAATATGTTTATCGTTAATCTTCACTCCTTGTAAACGATAAACTTCCTGCACTTCATTAATAATATACTGCGCTAACTCGCCCACGCCTTTTAAGCGCAAAATATCATGCGGATTGGGTGCCCCGTCAACAATCATTTCACCGCGCTCGACATGTTCTCCTTCAAACACTTGAATATTGCGCCACCGGTGAATTGGAATTTCACACGGTTCACCATTTTTGTCAGTAATAATAATGCGTTGCTTAGTCTTAGTCTCCTTGCCAAAATTAATCATGCCACTCACTTCCGCTAATACGGCCGGGTCCTTAGGAATTCGTGCTTCAAACAAATCCGCGACGCGAGGCAGACCGCCGGTAATGTCACGAGTCTTCGAAGTTTCTTGTGGTACTCGGGCAATGGCATCCCCAGAACTAACTCGCGCACCGTCCTCCACACTGATGATAGCTTTTGGTGGTAAACTATAAGCCGCGGGATGATTAGTACCAGGAATATAAATATCATTCCCTTGTTCATCCACGATTGTAATGAGGGGACGTAAATTTAACGCCGCGGAAGCACCACTCCCCCAAACATTCTTAGTGAGTTTGGGATCCACCACCACCAAGTTCGTTAAGCCAGTGATTTCATCCTGTTGCCGTTGTAAGTTAATACCTTCTTTAATATCATCAAATCGAATCAAACCATCCACTTCACTAATAATCGGTACTTTATGCGGATCCCAACTGGCCACCACTTGCCCTGGCTCCACCGCATCGCCGTCGCTAACCGTTAAGATCGCGCCGTAGGGCAACTTGTAACGTTCTCGCTCGCGACCAAATTCATCATGTACCGTCAATTCACCAGAACGCGAGACGGAAACGAAAGAACTTGGATTCTCGGGTATTACGACGGTCGGGTTTGGGAAAAAGTCTGCTACCTCCGTAGCCGGGATAGTTGGCACCGCGATGTTTTCAACCTCTGGTGTATCTGGTATCGGGTCGGCCATGGCTGCTGGCACCACTTCGTTGGCAAGTTCAGAGCGCCGCTTGCGCTGAGGAATGGGTTTAATATTATGCCACTTAATG
Source organism: Thiomargarita sp. (assembly GCA_022729575.1). GTDB lineage: Bacteria > Pseudomonadota > Gammaproteobacteria > Beggiatoales > Beggiatoaceae > JAABRD01. Next base: position 10,839 of record DZAL01000084.1, on the reverse strand, counting down.
CTACCTTTAGATTTCACTTCAATATTGTTAGCGGCCACGGATCTGGAAGCAGCTCCACCAATATGGAAAGTCCGCATGGTTAACTGAGTCCCAGGCTCCCCAATGGATTGGGCCGCAATCACTCCTACCGCTTCACCTTTATTAACCAGATGTCCTCTGGCTAAATCTCGACCATAACATTCGGCACAAATACCATAACGCGCTTCACAAGAAATTGGCGAACGTACTTTAACGCGGTCAATATTTTCACGGTCCAACAGATCAACTAAGGCTTCATCGAGCAAAGTACCTGTGGTCACTACCGGTTCATCCTGTCCCAGTTTAAACACATCTTCTGCCACCACTCGTCCCAGGACCCGGTCGCGTAACGCTTCCACCACTTCTCCACCTTCTACCAACGGCGTGAGATAGATACCGTTATGAGTGCCGCAATTGCTCTCCAAAATCACCATATCTTGGGCCACATCAACTAACCGGCGCGTTAAATAGCCAGAATTGGCGGTTTTCAAAGCGGTATCCGCGAGACCTTTTCGCGCACCATGGGTAGAGATAAAATATTGCAAGACATCTAACCCTTCACGAAAGTTAGCCTTAATTGGCGTTTCAATAATGGAACCATCTGGTTTAGCCATTAATCCCCGCATTCCTGCTAATTGCCGAATTTGGGCCGCGCTTCCCCGGGCCCCCGAATCCGCCATTTTATAAATGGAGTTTAAAGAGGCTTGTTTGATTTCCTGATCAGCCAAGAAATTGAGGAGTTTCAAATGGTAATCTGGAGTAGTTCGCAATACCTTAGCCAACAGATAGTCTAATAAGGATTTAAATTCGGCCGGTGCCTCAGTGTATTGTTGCCGATGGCGTTCTAATTCTTCCTTAGTCAGTTCTAATTTCAAGCAGAGGGCTTCTAAGTGAGTAGCAGACTGCTTGACCAAATGTTTTAATAAATCTTCCACTAACCATAATGCCGGTAACGGATTGTCGTGGTAAAACGGGTCATCTTTACTCGCGTCACGTAACCAGCGTAAAGCGCGGGCCCCCACAATGCTGTCGGCACCTAATTTTTTTAACATCGCTTGGGCTAATATTTCATTGGTATGAGACCAAATGTCCACCACTTTATTGTAACGCTCGCCATTGGTGATTAAACCAGAAGCGTATTGTTGTTCAATTTCTTTTACCTTCTCTTCGGCTTCCCCAATAATTATTGGCTTGTCGCTGGGGACGACCATGTCTTCAATGCCGATAGAGATGCCGGCTCGAGTGGCAAAGGTGAAGCCGGTGTACATAAGTTTATCGGCGAAAATGACGGTATCTTTCAGACCTAAGCGACGGTAACAAGTGTTAATCAACTTGGAGATATTTTTCTTAGTGAGATTACAATCGACTAAACTAAACGGTAAGCCTTCTGGTAGCACTTCGGACAATAGAGAGCGACCAGCCGTGGTGGTCACTCGCTTAATGGTGGTCCGCTTAATCCCACGTTCATCGAATAAAGTTTCCTTAATGCGTACTTGAATTTTGGCTTGTAAATCTAGTTTACGGGTTTCGTAGGCACGATGGACTTCGGCGACATCAATCAGCATCATGCCTTGACCTTTAGCGCCATAGACTTCACGAGTCATAAAATACAGTCCCAACACCACATCTTGGGAAGGAACAATAATCGGCTCACCATTGGCGGGTGATAGAATGTTGTTGGTGGACATCATTAAGGTGCGGGCTTCCAATTGTGCTTCCAAAGACAGAGGCACATGTACCGCCATTTGGTCACCATCAAAGTCGGCGTTAAAGGCGGTACAAACCAATGGATGCAATTGTATGGCCTTGCCTTCAATCAACACCGGTTCAAAGGCTTGGATTCCCAAACGGTGTAAGGTTGGAGCACGATTAAGGAGTACCGGATGTTCACGAATCACCTCTTCTAAAATATCCCAAACTTCTGGACCTTCCCGCTCGACCATTTTTTTAGCCGCTTTGATGGTGGTGGCTAATCCCTTCAATTCTAGTTTGCCAAAGATGAATGGTTTGAATAATTCCAACGCCATTTTTTTCGGCAAGCCACATTGATGCAGTTTCAGCGTAGGCCCGACCACGATGACTGAGCGACCGGAATAGTCGACCCGTTTGCCTAATAAGTTTTGCCGGAATCGACCTTGCTTACCTTTAATCATGTCCGCCAACGACTTCAGTGGTAATTTATTGCTACCGGTAATCGCTCGCCCACGTCTGCCGTTATCCAAGAGGGCATCCACCGATTCTTGTAACATGCGTTTTTCGTTACGCACAATAATGTCCGGCGCATTGAGATCCAACAAGCGTTTGAGGCGATTGTTACGGTTGATCACGCGACGGTAGAGGTCATTCAAATCCGAAGTCGCAAATCGTCCTCCATCTAAGGGCACTAAGGGCCGCAAATCAGGAGGTAACACCGGTAATACTTTGAGTACCATCCATTCTGGACGATTGCCAGAATTAATAAAAGATTCAATCAGTTTAAGTCGTTTACTCAGTTTTTTTAACTTGGTCTCGGAAGTCGTGGAATTGATTTCTTCGCGCAATTTGTTAACTTCTGCCGGTAAATCCATGGTGCGGAGTAATTCATAAATTGCTTCGGCTCCCATTTGGGCGTTAAACTCATCTCCATGCTCTTCTAAAGCATCCAAATAAGCCTCTTCAGTTAACAATTGTCCACGGTCTAATGCAGTGGTGCCCGGATCAATGACGACATACGCTTCAAAATAGAGGACTCGTTCAATATCACGTAAACTGAGGTCGAGTAACAAGCCCAGCCGGGAGGGCAGTGATTTAAGATACCAAATATGTGCCACCGGACTGGCTAATTCAATGTGTCCCATGCGTTCACGGCGCACTTTGGCCATGGTAACTTCTACTCCGCATTTTTCACATACCACGCCGCGATGTTTGAGTCGTTTATATTTACCACAAAGACATTCATAGTCTTTCACGGGACCAAAAATTTTGGCGCAAAATAAACCATCTCGCTCTGGTTTAAAAGTACGATAATTGATGGTTTCTGGTTTTTTAACTTCACCGTAAGACCATGAGCGAATTTTTTCTGGAGAAGCTAGGCCAATACAAATCTTGTCAAATTCTTCGATTTGTCCTTGGTTGTTGATAAGGTTGAGAAGGTCTTTCAAGATAGTTTTCCTGAGTATGAATTAAAAATTAACATGGATTAAGAATTAATTTTTAATTGGTGAAGAAGAAGACTAATGTTTGAGGATGTTTTCTCGAAATTTTCGGTAGTGATGAAATCTGGGGTGACATATCCCCTTCATCCTTCGACCCAGAGGGAGAGGGCAAATCATAGTCTCACCCACATTTCAGCACTACCGAATTGTTAATTTTTTAATACTGGGGATTTGGGATCTTTCGCACTCACACGTCTGGCGTGGCAGTAACTGAGGCGGCCCGAATTTGCCCTAACAAACTAGCTATCACCCGCCGTGTTTTCTCCGCCGACAACACTTGTTCAAGAACTTGCATAAATTCCTCTTCGGATTGGCAAGTAACAGGTTTATGGTCACTGTTATTCTCTACTTTCACTGGATAAAGTGTGGCCATTGGGTAAAAGATGGTCACCACCGTGTAAGAATAATTATCCAAGGCTGGTGCTACGATTAACAGCCTCAATTCAAATCCCTGTTGTTGAGGAACAAAAGGATTATTAGGTGGTACTGGACGACGTTTCACTTTCCCAAGTAGCAAACCATTAGTCATTTCTCTAAGTAGCGCCGCTTGTTCCATTAAAACCGCGTGGGGAGTTCTAATCGTTTCGGTCTCGGGAAGTGTCCCCCAAAGATTTTTCGTCATGGTGAGTTGCTCTCTGTAGTTACGTTGGTCGTAAGATTTGACAACTGGTTGAAAGTTGTCAAATCTAAAATCTAAATCTGTTCCAATTCCATATCAATGGCTAAGGAACGAATTTCCTTGACCAATACATTAAATGATTCTGGCATTCCAGCTTCCATCCGGTAATCGCCATCGACAATGTTTTTGTACATTTTAGTGCGGCCATTCACGTCATCGGATTTAACCGTAAGCATTTCTTGCAAGGTGTAAGAAGCGCCGTAGGCTTCTAAGGCCCATACTTCCATTTCGCCAAATCGTTGCCCACCAAATTGCGCTTTACCCCCTAACGGTTGTTGGGTGACCAGACTGTAGGGACCCGTAGAACGAGCGTGCATTTTGTCATCTACCAAGTGGTTTAGTTTGAGCATATACATATATCCCACGGTAACAGGTCGTTCAAAGGCTTCACCGGTACGACCATCGTATAAGACCGTCTGGCCATTTTCTGGTAAACCGGCCAATCGCAACATGGTTTTAATTTCTTGTTCACTCGCACCATCAAATACGGGAGTTGCCATGGGAATCCCCCCCGTTAAGTTACTAGCGAGTGCCAACAATTCTATATTATTCAACACGCTCAAATTTTCTTTTTGACCACTGGAGTTATACACCCGGTCTAAGAACTCACGTACCGCGGCGAGGCCGCTTTGAAGCGTTTGTAGTGTGGTTAACCCCTGTTGTGCAGATTGTTGCTGTAGAAATTGTTCTACCACGGTAGCTTGAACTTGCAATTGTTCAGCCAGTGGTGCCATCAATCTTGTATAATCAGCGACCTCAATCGGCGCATTTAATTCATTGCAAATTCGTGAAAATGAAGTATTAATTAAATCTTCACCGGCTAACGGTAACAAACTTTTCATCCATTTCCCGAATTGCTTCGCCGTTTCACGCCATTTATCGTCATCGTAAGTACCTTCTCGCCACCAGATTACAATTTCTAACATCTGTTGCCCAATTTGACTCACCTTGAGGTCTTCGGTTTGCGCTTGCAAGGCGATCGCAATTTGTTCAAATCGTTGCATTTGTATTTCTTTGGCCGCGGGTGAATAAATGATCTCTTCCGTGGTCGACTCAGTCGCCGCCATTGCCGGGCCTAAAGTGGCTTCTTCGGTGGTCACCGGTAAATCTAAGTTTGTAGTGCCTGGAGTCGTGTCTGGAACCGTTAGCGACGTGGACGATTCTGAAAGTTCAGCATTCGCTAAGACACTACTTTCAATCGTTGCCGTGGCTCCAGTGGTTAATGGTTTTTCCAATGTTTCAGTGGCTATCGCCGCTACAACTCGATCTACTGTGGTCTCGACTAAATTTGGATTTAGCTCTTCTAATTCACTGGCTCCAATGGATTCGCTAACTCCAGTGGATTCACTGGCGCCACTGGATTCGCTGACTCCACTGGATTCGCTGGCGCCACTGGATTCGCTGACTCCAGTGGATTCACTGGCTCCAGTGGATTCACTAGCTCCAATGGATTCGCTAGCTCCAGTGGATTCACTGGCTCCAGTGGATTCGCTAGTTCCAATGGATTCACTAGCTCCAGTGGATGCGTTGGCTTCAGTGGTTAGTGGCGACTCTGGTCCCACCGTTTCAGCGACCACCGCTGCTTGGACCACATCTGGAATTGGTGTCTCTGATTCTGCGGTTACTAAAGGACTCGCTGGTGACACCGTTGGCAACCCAATGGGTGGTGATTTTACCAATTGCTCAAAGTGTAGTATTTGTACTAATTTCTCAAGTTGTTTGGTGGATTTTGAGGTTAACGTGTAAGTGACTAGGGTTAACAGTCTTTCTTTATAACGATCTACCGAAGTACCAAAGAGTGTTTGAGCCAAGTTATCACCTAAACTTCGAGCCAACGTAACCAATTCATTATCGGAGAGTTCAGCAATCGCTTGAGCTTCCATTTCGCCTACGACGGCGTAAATTTTAGACAAGTAATCTCTTAAGTTATTTAGCCGCAGGTTAATTAAAAAGTGACGTAATTCAGTGACACTGGTTGAGGCTGGTTGTAATAACTCACTTAATCTTTCACCCAGTCCTTTAGCCGCCCAACCCAGATGAGTTTCTAAGACTTGTCCTACATTCATTCGTGACGGCACACCTAACGGATTGAGGACAATGTCAACGGCACGACCATCCGCCGAATAGGGCATATCTTCTATTGGCACAATCATGGAAACTACACCTTTATTACCATGTCGCCCTGCCATTTTATCGCCTGGTTGAACATGTCGTTTCACTGCGAGATGAACTTTCACCATTTTTAACACCCCAGGGGCCAAATCATCCCCTTGAGCTAATTTTTGGCGTTTATCTTCATACCATTCATCACTACGTTGCCGCTCTTGTCGCAAGTGGTCTTTAGCACGTTCTAGCAATCGTTGAGTAACTTCATCCTTCAGATGAATTTCAAACCATTGTTCATGTGGTAGTCGTGCCAAATATGACTGCGTAATCATGGCACTGCCCAAACCTTTAGGTCCACTGACCGCCATTTTATCCACCAACAAACGTTCTAATCGTTGGAACACATCATCTTCGGTAATACGATACTTGTCATGCAAATCTTTGCGGAAACTATTAAGTTCGGCCAGCTCAATTTGCAAGGCGCGTGAATCTTTTTCGGCGCTGTCACGAGTGAATATTTGCACGTCAATGACCGTCCCGTAGGTGCCAGAAGGTACTCGCAAAGAAGAATCTTTAACATCCGACGCTTTCTCGCCGAAAATGGCGCGTAGCAATTTTTCTTCCGGAGTTAGTTGAGTTTCCCCCTTTGGCGTGACTTTGCCTACTAAAATATCCCCTGGCTTGACTTCGGCGCCAATAAAAATAACTCCCGCCTGGTCCAATTTACTCAAAGCGCTCTCATTCACATTGGGTATATCCGAAGTAATCTCCTCAGGCCCCAATTTAGTGTCGCGGGCCGTACAACTTAATTCCACAATGTGAATCGAAGTGAAACGTTCATCTTGTACCACTTTTTCGGAAATGAGAATCGAATCCTCGAAGTTATAACCATTCCACGGCATAAACGCCACCAACATATTTTGTCCCAAGGCCAATTCACCTAAATCCGTAGAAGGCCCATCTGCCAGCACATCTCCTTCTTTCACTTTATCACCAGAATTGACCAGTGGATGTTGATTGATACACGTATTTTGATTCGAACGGACATATTTAGTCAGATTATACACATCCACGCCGGAACCTTCAGTGATTAACCAAGATTCACTACTACGTTCCCTGTTGGTAAGAGTAGTGGCTACTTCGTCGTCATTCACTCGCACTACGATTCGTGCTGCATCTACGGAATCCACGATTCCACCACGTTTAGCCACCACGGCCACCCCAGAATCTACCGCTACAATACGTTCCATACCAGTGCCCACTAACGGTTTTTCGGAACGTAACGTGGGCACCGCTTGTCGTTGCATATTAGAACCCATGAGAGCACGGTTAGCATCATCATGTTCTAAAAACGGAATCAAAGAGGCTGCTACCGAGACTATCTGCTTGGGTGACACATCCATGTAGCTAACTTCAGCTTTGGGCTTTTGGGTAAATTCACCTTCAAATCTGGCGGTGACAATATCATCGGTAAAATAGCCTTTTTCATCCACTTTGGCATTGGCCTGAGCAATGAGGTAACGTCCTTCTTCAATCGCTGACAAATATTCGATTTGGTCAGTCACGCGACCACTTTTAACCACTCGATAGGGCGTTTCCAAAAACCCATACTCATTAGTGCGAGCATACACGGCTAACGAGTTAATCAAACCAATATTTGGTCCTTCAGGTGTTTCAATGGGACAAACTCTACCGTAATGCGTGGGATGCACGTCACGGACCTCAAAACCAGCACGTTCTCTGGTCAAGCCACCTGGCCCTAGGGCCGAAATACGACGTTTATGGGTAATCTCCGATAACGGGTTATTTTGATCCATAAACTGCGATAATTGACTAGAGCCAAAAAATTCACGAACTGCGGCTGAAATGGGTTTAGCATTAATCAAGTCTTGTGGCATGGAATTTTCTGATTCCGCCAAACTTAGTCGTTCTTTAACTGCTCTTTCTACCCGTACTAGCCCCATTCGAAAATGATTTTCGGCCATTTCCCCTACGGAGCGAATCCGACGATTACCTAAGTGGTCAATATCATCTACTACTCCTTTGTTATCCCGAATATCAGTTAACATCTTGAGAACGTCAATAATATCTTGTTGCGTCAACACCCCGGCATGGGGGTCTAACAATTTAGTTAAATCTTCCCAATTCCAATGTTCTTTCCAACGTAACACACAGGCCGGTATCAGTTGTTCCAGTGCGCTCATCACGGCTTCTCTGGAGAAGACAGTGATTGCTTGCTGGCGTAATAACAAATTGCGCAATAACCGCAGTTGTTTGACCACTTCAGATTCTTTTTCAATGACCGGATCTTCCATGAAACTTTTAAGCACTTTTAGTATATCTGGCTCCGTTAAAACCGTGCCAGTTACTAAGTTTCTTAGTACAACTATCACATCCTGTCCGACTAATTGCGAGGCTAATAAGCGATCCAAGGTTTCTAATACATCAAAATTGGTTAAATGATAACGTCGGGCCGCCTGCTGGTAGCCCAAAAGCATGTCCCGTTCATTTAACTGACCGGCCTGCACTAAGGTTTGTAAACCGGTCAAAATTTCTGCTTCGTTGAGATGGTCACGTTGTTCAAACAAACGTCTAATTTCAAATAGAGTTTCTGGTAGCAAAGGTAATTTGCCACTATCTAATAACGCTTTCAGTCCTTCTAACCACTCATGCCAAGTCAACTGATGGGGTGGTCTGATTAAACGCTGTAGTTTATCAACATCTTCCTGTTTAGTAATTTTGCCTAGCTCTACTAGCGATTTGATGAAACCAGCTAATTTCTCAATAATAGGGTGTACGGTGCTACTATCACGAAGTTCAGCCATGGCCTTTAATGGTTTGACGATTTCGGAGCTAGCTAATTTACCACTGTCTAACAAGTGCCGAATCTCTTCCAAAATTTGTAAACCCTTGATGATTTGTAGGCATCCCATAATTCCCGCGGGCGTGACCTGTTTCATTTCAATCAGCGTCTTCAGCACCTCTATCGGGGTGGGACGATTAATCCGTCGGTTAAATTTCATGCGTCCGACTGAAGACAGATCATATCGTTCCGCACTGAAAAATAGTCCCGTAAACAGAGATTCAGCGGCTTCTGGAGTCGGCGGCTCTCCTGGTCTCATCATGCGGTAAATTTCGACCTGGGCCTCCAGGGGAGTCGTGGTAGGATCCAGCCGTAAAGTGTCTGAAACATAGGCTCCACGGTCTAATTCATTAGTATGCAGAGTATTAAATTCGGTAATTTGATGTTCTATCAGTTGTCCTAATAATTCTTCGGTAAGTTCGTCGTTAGCTTTGGCTAACCATTGGTCAGAAAGGCCTGGCATTGGTAGATTATGCGCTAAGACTTTACCAATGAGATATTCTTTAGGCACCGGTGCGGTGGTTATGTTAGCTTTATCTAACTGTTTAATATGTCGCGCCGTAATTCGTCGTCCACTTTCTACTATCAATTGACCCTCAGACCCTTTAATATCAAAGGTAGCCATTTCTCCGCGTAAATGTTCAGACACCAATTTTAAGTGAAATTCTTCACCAATTCGAACGAACTGATTAGTTTCAAAGAACAGTTGGAGAATTTGTTCATTGGTATAACCTAGGGCCCGCAATAAGATAGTGGCAGGTAATTTACGCCGACGGTCAATTCGAACAAATACACAGTCCTTATGGTCAAACTCAAAATCGAGCCAGGAGCCACGATAGGGGATAATTCTGGCAGCAAACAGAAATTTACCCGAGGTGTGCGTTTTTCCTTTATCATGGTCAAAAAATACGCCCGGCGAACGATGTAATTGTGACACAATGACTCGCTCGGTGCCATTGATCACAAAAGTGCCGGTGTCGGTCATCAAGGGAATTTCACCCATATAAACTTCCTGTTGCCGGATTTCTTTGGGCACTTCTTTATTTTTGGATTCTTTATCGTAGATTTCCAGACTCAAAGTGACCCGTAACGAGGTGGCATAAGTGAGTCCTCGTTGCTGACATTCTCTGACATCAAAGGTAGGTTTGTTAAGTTGGTAAAAGGTGTCTTTTTCAATCTCGTTACCATATTGGTCTTTAACCGTGATTTTGCCGCCATATTTCAGTTTAGCATTGCCGGAATAGCTGACGATAGGAAACACTGATTTAAACGCGGCATGGATTCCTAGGTCTTGTAACTGTTCGGAAGGCACTTCTCTTTGTAAAAAGTTACGAAAAGAATCTCTTTGAATAGCCAGTAGATAGGGCACCTCAAGGATGCTGGGTTGTTTGCCGAAGTCTTTGCGAATGCGTTTTTTTTCGGTGAAGGAATATATCATGCTTAGTTTGCAGACTCAGTTTGCAGAGTGTGAAGGGAGATTATTGGGATTTTACTATGTTACCACTCGACTCCAGGAGTAGCTATGCAATAAGATAAGTTTGGAAGATAAATTTAAACCGTTGCGCTCATGTTATTAGTGAACTGGTGTGAAGATTTGCTGTTTTTGATAATTAGTATAATTCTTAATTTTTTAATCTTGAAAATGAGTCACCTCTCTTGCTATAATATGGGAGTCAATAAAGTTAAAATGCCTGGGGTTGGCACGTCAAACCGCGAGGAGCACACAGCAGGAACCTGTTTTATCTCGTTCCCACGCGCCAGCGTGGGAATGCCGTGAGCAACGCGCCAGCGTTGCGGGAAAGGGACGCTGGCGCGTGGGAACGAGAAATTTGACAACTTGTTAAAAGTTATCAAAATCTTAGTTGAACCTATCCCACTATAGTATAATTTCCAATTCGCCGTACCATACACGGTAGGGGCCATCCCTCAATGCCATTAAGTTAAGGAATCCCCCGGTCAGGTTTTAACCTTGAAGGTCT
>DZAL01000083.1 GCA_022729575.1 Thiomargarita sp. | reverse complement strand
GAAGATTTGGACTCCAACGCCGTAACTTTAGCTTAACTTAATGGCATTGAGGCTTCAGCCGGGCCAAGCTTCAGCCGGTTGCTCCTTCTCTCCAGCGGAAGCCTCCAGCCCCCACGGCCCGGCGGAAGACTCCAGTCCAGCAGTTTTAACTTATGTTCATCGAGTAGCTTGTTAAGGAGGGAAGTATGCCAGGCCAACGTAGCTGGTTCACCCAACATTTTTTTACACCAATACCACCCTTAAAGGAGTTAATAAATGAAATCATCAATAGATTTTGACCAAGTGATACAAAACCACAGTCATTGGAAATATCTGTTGAAACAAGCCATCGCACAGGGCCAAAGTGAACACACCGTGATTCACACCCGGGACGCTCATCATTGTGCTTTTGGTAAATGGCTTTACTCACCTGCTGGAAAAACTTTACCCCATTACTTGAAAGTAGTAGAATTGCACCAACACTTCCATGAAGAAGCAGGCAAAGTGCTAAAATTAGCACTGTTACGACATAGCAACGAAGCCTTAGACGGTCTCAAGTTAGGTAGTCCTTTCAACCAAGCGTCGGCCAACTTGATTAACCAATTGTGTGAAATAAGAGAAACCATGGAATCGGTAAAGAAAGGGTAAGGCGGGGAGTTAACCACCCCCAACCCCTCCTTGGTAAGGCGGGGAGTTAACCGCCACTGCCATTAAGTTAAGCGGTGTTGGCGTCCAAAGCTTCAACTTTGGACAGTGGGGCCACCTGGGTGGTTGAGTTAAAAGCGCGTAAAGTGAGTGATTAAATGACCACTACCGCTCAACTTTACGGCCAGGAATGAACTTCCTGGTTCACTAACTAATTTATAGGATAAACTCTGACATGTTCAAATTCAATAATCTCAAAATTGGGACTAAACTTATCAGTTCCATAGCTTTATCAACTATTGTGGTAATCACGCTGATTTCAACAATTATTAGCTACCGAGTGCAACAGACGGCAGAACACAATGCCCAAATTATCGCACGGGAAACTGCCTATCACTACGGTTATGCCATTAAGGCCCATTTAGAAGTAGCTTTAGATGAAGCCAGAGCTCTGGCTCACGTTTTTGAGTCGGTGATTCAGGCCAAGGTGGGTGGAGATACCTCTCTGGTGTTCACACGTCCTGAAGCTAATGTCATTCTCCAATATTTCATTGAACGCAATCCAAATTTTCTCGGTGTCTATGTCATGTTTGAACCCAACGCTTTTGATGGCGCCGATGCTGAATTTGTAGGCAAGCCTGGCCATGATAACACCGGCCGTTTTGTTCCCTATTGGAGCCGAGATGAGCAGGGTAAAGGTGTTCTGGAACCTGCGGTGAATTATACGGTAGCAGGTAAAGGCGATTATTACCTCATCCCGAAACAAACGAAAAAGGAAGCGGTGATTGACCCTTATTTTTATCCAGTGCGAGGTAAAGAAGTATTAATGACTTCGCTGGTCGTGCCGATTTTAGATAAACAAAAGAATTTCATAGGTATCGCGGGTATTGATTTAGACCTACAAGAGATTCAAAAGTTGATAAGCGGTCTAAGATTGACCGATTATGCCACGGCTTATGCTACTTTTTATTCCGCTAATGGGATGGTCATCAGCACTAAAAATGCTTCCTATATAGGAAAAAATATCAAAGAGATTGATTACCAAGAGTCACAATATGTTGCCGCCGTGTTAAGTAATCAACCTTTTTTTATGAAGCGGCACTCCAACATCCTCAAGGAAATCGTAATGTCTTCTAATGCACCCCTCGAAATCGGTTACAGTGGTATTCATTGGAGCGTTGTCGTTAATATTCCTGAAGCCGAACTGAATCACGCCGCCCAGCGTCTGATTTTACAAATTGCCTTAATCGGTGGAGTAGCGATACTGCTGATAATGCTAGTAGTCTATTTGATGGCACGACAAGTTTCTAACGCTTTGCGAAATATGGTAGAACTTTCCCAGACGATAGCGGGGGGGAAATTGGATAATGTTATGGTGGTGACTAGCCAAGATGAAACCGGGCAACTGTTATCGGCTTTCAGTGCGATGCAAACACAGTTACGGGAACGTTTTGCCGATAATCAAAGGATCACGGCCGAACTTCAGGAACGTTTTGAACAAGATAAATTGGTCTCTGAAGAAATTCAAATAGTCACCCAGACGGCTTCGCAAGGAGACTTTAGCCAACGAATCCAACTGGAAAATAAAACCGGTAGTTTTAAAACAATTACGGAAAGTATTAATCAGGTGTTAGACTTTAATCAATTGGCGATAGCTGATTTAGGGCGCGTGTTTGCCGCATTTGCTCAAGGTGACTTAACGCAAACTATCACTAATGACTATTCTGGTGAATTGGAACAATTGAAACATGATGCCAATGCCACGGTGCAGAAACTGATTGAGATACTAACGGTGATCAAGCATTCGGCCGAAGTAGTGAGTCATGCGGCCGCCGAACTTTCTCAAGGTAATGCGGATTTAAGTCAACGTACTACCCAACAAGCGGCTTCTCTTCAGGAAACAGCGGCTAGTATGGAACAGATGACGGGGACGGTGCAACAAAACGCGGACAATGCGAAGCAGGCTAATCAGTTAGCGGTCAGTGCCAGAGAACGTGCGGAACAAGGAAATCGGGTGGTCAAAGAAGCCGTCGGGGCCATTAATGAGATTCACCAGAGTAGTAAGCAAATTACCGACATCATCGGCGTAATCAATGAAATTGCCTTTCAAACTAATTTACTGGCTTTAAACGCCGCCGTCGAAGCGGCACGGGCGGGTGAACATGGACGCGGTTTTGCGGTCGTGGCTTCTGAGGTTCGCAACTTAGCTCAACGCAGTGCGGCGGCGGCCAAGGAAATTAAAACCTTGATTCAAGACAGCAATGTGAAAGTTGAAGAAGGGACGAAATTAGCTAATCAATCGGGCCAATCGTTAGAAGAGATTGTCGTCGCGGTGAAAAAAGTTAATGATATTATTGCCGAAATTGCGGCCGCCTCCACTGAACAATCGGCGGGTATTGCCCAAGTCAATAAGGCGATAGCTCAAATGGATACCATGGTCGAACAAAATTCAGCCATGGTCGAACAAGCTACGGCGGCCAGTGAATCCATGACCCACCAAGCACACACGCTAAAAACACAAGTAGCATTTTTTAAAATAGAAACAGGAGAGATGGAAGCAGAAGAGATAGAAGTGAAGGCGAAACCGAAGTCGGCGTTACCACTTAAAAAGCGGCACCAATCTGCCAAAGTGCCAGCTACCAGAACCAGTGTCAAAAAACCTCTACCACCACCACGAAAACCACACGATGAAGAATGGGAGGAATTTTAGCCAATGTCGGGAGGTGGCCACACGGTTTCCCAGTCTTAACCGATAGATTAACGCTACGGTATCCTCAAACGTGTGTTAAGCGCAGGGGGTAAAGGTCAATGCCATTAAATTGAGCTAAGTTTACAGCGTTGGGGTCCAAATCTTCAGATTTGGCAACGCCGGTAGTGATGTAATCTAGGTGAGAAGTTAGGACTGGCAGTCCTTCGAGGACTGCCGGTCCTGATAGAGTTATCACCTAGATTTCAGCACTACCCATCCCTGTTATCCCATTCGCTTAAAAATCAATGTACCATTGGTGCCCCCAAAGCCAAATGAATTAGACATCGCAATTTCTATTTTCATGGCTCGGGCCTGATGAGGAACATAATCTAACCCTTCACATTCAGGGTCCAAGTTAAATAAATTGATGGTTGGAGGAGCTACTTGGTCACACAGGCTTAAAATAGTAAATACGGCTTCTAAACTGCCCGCGGCACCCAATAAATGTCCAGTCATCGATTTAGTCGAACTGATGGCTAATTTTTTGGCGTGGTCAGCAAAGACTTGTTTCACCGCAACCGTCTCCGCCTTATCTCCCACCACCGTCGAGGTGCCATGTGCGTTAATATAATCCACCTGCTCTGGATTGAGCTGCGCATTTTTTAAAGCATGTTGCATACAACGGCGAGCCCCGTCTCCATTTTCCGGCGGCGAGGTCATGTGGTAAGCATCACTGCTCATGCCATAACCAATTAATTCCGCATAAATTCTGGCACCACGCTGTTTAGCATGTTCATACGCTTCTAGGACAATAACGGCCGCCCCATCACCAAGGACAAAACCATCACGGTCTTGCTCCCAAGGTCGACTGGCCAAGGGTGGCGAATCATTACGAGTAGATAAGGCCCGGGCCGCCGCAAATCCGCCCAGTCCCACTGGACAAGTCGCCATTTCGGCGCCGCCAGCGATCATTACTTCAGTGTCCCCAGCTTCAATTAGACGAGCCGCATCACCAATATTATGAGTCCCCGTAGCACAAGCGGTTACAATCGCATAGTTAGGTCCTTTGATGCCATATTTAATGGAGAGATTACCGCCAATCATATTAATCAAATTGCTCGGCACAAAAAACGGTGAGATTTTACGAGGCCCTCCTTGAAGATAAGCCTGATGACCTTTTTCAATTCCTGGAAGCCCTCCGATACCGGAACCGATGGCAATCCCAATTCGCTCCGCATTCGCTTCAGTAATTTCTAACCTGGCATCGGTAATCGCTTCTATACTCGCTGCCATACCATAATGGATAAAAGTATCCATTTTTTTGATTTCCTTGACGGGAATATACTTGGTGATATCAAAGTTTTTCACCGTACCACCGATGCGACTGGGAAAAGCCGAAACATCAAAACTGGTAATGGTTTCAATTCCGCTGTGGCCCGCTAAAATTGAATTCCAAGTATCTTTGACCGTTAATCCTAAGGGTGATATTACACCCAGGCCAGTTACGACAACACGTCTCTTGGTCACGGTTATGAGTGTCCTCCGTGGTAAAAAATTCGGTAGTCCTAAAATCTGGGTGAAACTAGCTTTCCTAAGCCTTCAAGGCTTAGGAAAGCTGCGCGGTTTTTATTTCACCTATATTTCATCACTACTAAAAATTCGATGTTTGCAATTATCGTCAGTGATACCATCGCTCCAATTATAGTAATGCTATCGTTTTCCGTGAGAATACTACGGTAGATAGTTTCGCCGGTGATGCTATCGTTGCTGTTACTAACGATAGTATCACGGTGGAGAGTCAATTGCCCCAGAGTGATGCTCTCGCGGAGAGCGGTAGCACCACACTGTTTGATTGAATTACTACGGATAGGAATTAATCTTGCTTAGTATGTCCCAAAATGTAGTCAATGGCTTGTTGTACGGTGGTGATTTTCTCAGCTTCTTCATCAGGAATGTCACATTTAAACTCTTCTTCCAAAGCCATCACCAGTTCAACCGTATCCAGTGAATCGGCGCCCAGATCGTCAACAAAAGAAGATTCGTTACTTACCTCTTCTTCTTTGACTCCGAGTTGTTCTACTACGATTTTTTTGACCTTTTCTTCTATTTCCTGCTTGGTACTCATAAGTAAGGTTGTCCTCCAAAATGGATTAATAAGGGTAATCGTCAAATTTTATTTGGGTAGTTTAGAGTTGACAACTTTCGCAAAATCGTCAACTCTGTAACAGGCACAAGGTGGTGATAACAGCGGCCATCACTCATCAAATCGCTCCGTTTTGAGTTGGCCCTGACTACCACTACTTGGTGCCTTATTACGGTAAATTTTGGCAAACTGAAGTTTGCCAATTCTTAGCAAACTGAAGTTCACCACTTTAAGCTAAATGATAACTGAGTGGCAAACTTTAGTTTGCTAGATTCGTTTGGCTAGTTAAGAGGTTATGGCATATACATGCCTCCATTTACCTGCAAAGTTTCGCCGGTGATATAGGCCGCGGCTGGGGAGGCTAAAAAGACTACTGCGGCCGCTACGTCGTCAGGGGTGCCGGCGCGGTTTAAGGGAATTTGTTGCAGTAACTGAGTGCGGTGAGATTCCGGTAAATCTTTAGTCATATCGGTCTCAATAAAGCCAGGGGAGACGGTATTAACGGTGATACCACGACTACCAATTTCCCTGGCGAGGGATTTACTGAAGGCGATAACGCCGGCTTTAGCGGCTGCGTAATTGGCTTGTCCCGCATTGCCAGTTAAAGCGACGACTGAGGTAATCGTGATAATTCGTCCACGACGAGCCTTGGTCATGGCTCGCAAACAGGCTTTGGTCAAGCGATACACGCCGGTCAAATTGGTATTGATAACGGTTTCCCATTCTTCTGGTGACATTCGTAATAACAGATTGTCACGAGTTACCGCTGCGTTGTTCACTAAAATCGTGGGCATTGTTTGGTTTAAACTGGCTACTAACGCTTCAATCGAAGTTGGGTTTGCCAGGTCAAGCACTTTGCCTTCGCCAACGAGGTGATGCGTTTCCAAGTAAAGGTTAATCTTCTCGGCACCTTCGACCGAAGTAGCTGTACCGATGACTTTAGCCCCGGCTTGAGCTAAGGCGATAGCGATGCTTTTTCCGATACCACGACTCGCCCCAGTGACTAGGGCAATTTCGCTGGCTAAGTTTAATTGCATGAGTTATCTTCCTGCTTGATTAATTGAAGTAAAAAATTTGCTAATCCTGAAATCTGGGTGAGAACCTAGGACTGGCAGTCCTTTGAGGACTGCCAGTCCTGATCGCGTGAACTTAGGACTGGCAGTCCTTTGAGGACTGCCAGTCCTGACCGCGAGAACTTCTTAGGACTGGCAGTCCTGACCGCGTGGTCACCCACGGTTTAGGACTACCGAAAATTTCAGTTGGCCAAAGCCACTTGTAAGGCTTGTTCAAAACCGTGCAAAGTGTCTCCTAATGGTAACGCCACCATTGACCGGGCAATTCTTTTATTGAGTCCAACCAAAATTTTGCCGGGCCCACATTCGTACAATTTAGTGATACCATGGTTTGCCATTAGTTGAATCGTTTCAACCCAACGTACTGGTTGACATAATTGTGCCACTAACGCCTGGCGAATCTCCGCGGGCTGAATTTTAGTGGAGACATCAACATTATGAACGACTGGAATTTTAGGACTCTGGATTTGAACTTGTGCTAATCGTTCGGCCATCTGCTCTGCCGCCGGTTGCATCAGACTACAATGCGCTGGGACACTGACAGGAAGCAACACGGCTTTTTTAGCACCAGTCGTTTTCGCTTTGGCAATAGCGCGTTCCACGGCGGGAGCATGTCCAGCAATCACCGTTTGGCTAGGGGCATTAAAATTGACTGCGGTTACCACTTGACCTTGAGCGACTTCCAGGCAAATGTCCTGAAGTTTAGCTTCTTCCAATCCCAAAATGGCTGCCATCGCTCCTTGACCTGGGGGCACGGCGGCTTGCATAAATCGACCGCGGGCTTCTGCTAAACTCACGGCCTCTTTAAATTCTAAAGCACCGGCACAGACTAGCGCGGTGTATTCGCCAAAACTATGTCCTGCCATCATAGCCGGTGGGGAGCCGCCTTGTTGTTGCCAAACGCGCCACACCGCCACGCCAGCGGCCAATAATGCGGGTTGCGTTTTATCGGTTTGATTTAAAGTCTCTTCGGGCCCGCTTTGCGAGAGTTGCCAAAGGTCGTAACCTAAAAGGTCCGAGGCTTCTTCAAAAGTTTGTTTGACTAGGGGGTAAGTTGCCGCTAGTTCGGCTAACATTCCCACTTTTTGGGAACCTTGGCCGGGGAAAACGAATGCGTGTTTCACTGTATTGGTAACGTGTTAAAATTAGTGTTGTTTTTCCGTTGATAGTCTGAACCCTGATGCTCAGGATTAAAGGATTAACAGGAGGTACGTGCAGTCTGATTTAATCCTGCCAATCCTTTAATCCTGCCAATCAAGGTTCAGACTATTAATTATCCTTCGCTTCGCCAATTCACAATATTTCTCATCAATTTCCAATCCTACTCCCCTCCTATTATTCAAAGCCGCTTCAATCAACGTCGTCCCACTGCCACAAAAGGGGTCAAATACCAAGTCATCCACGTAACTAAATAATTTGATACAACGACGTGGTAATTCTCTGGGAAACGGCGCGGGATGTCCGATTTTTTTCTTGCTTTCACCATTGAAAGTCCAGACCCCATTGGTCCAGGCAATAAACTCTTCTTTAGTGATGTCAGATTGTTTACTTCCTCTGGTCTTTTTCCAAGACTCTTTATATAATACCACAATCAATTCCACGGGCGCAATCACATAAGGTGCCGACGCAGATAGCCATGACCCCCAGGCAGTACGTCGTGACATATTCTGTTCATTCCAAATAATCGTAGAATGATATTTCCAGCCAATCTTTTGAGCGAGAGTGGTAATATCGGCACCGACACTGTGTTGACCGCCCTTATTTTTGTCTAGGGGAATATTAAGTAAAAATCTGGCTTGTGGCAGACTCCAGTGGTAGCAGTTAGTTATCCAGGTTTCAGTAAATTTTAAATATTGAGCATAATTTAAAGTGTCATCATTGGAACTATATTCAATCCCCACGTTATATGGAGGAGAAGTGACAATGAGGTCTATAAAGGGTACTTCGAAAGTCTTTGGGTTTAAGCAATTACCTTGATAGAGGCTAATTTGCTGGTGGTTAAAGCATTCTTGTTTGTGAGAGTTTCTCATGTTGCCACTGGGTTAATTTACTTTTAAACCAAACCTGACAGGTCTGCTAGACCTGTCAGGTTTAGCGAATTCACCACCTCCTAAAATCTGAGTGAAACTAGCTTTCCTAAGCCTTCAAGGCTTAGGAAAGCTAACTATCAAACTAATGTCCACACATATCTTCACAAGGTTTACCATCCCCATCGCCATCCATTTGCGTGCCTGGACAATTCTGTAAGTAAAATATCGCTTCGGCACAGGAGGTCATTTCTGAGCATCTGGTTTTTCCTGAACATTGAGATGCTGAGGTTTCCGTGGCGCTTAGAAAATCCGATGATGATGACTCGGTGTAAGGTTCAACTGTTCCGTAAGTAGAGGAAAAGCCTTTACCTGTATCATGATTGCCTGGCGAATATGCTACCGGCGGATAAGAAGATTTACCGTTTTCTTCACATAATTGATTTTCACAGGGAATGCTATCGTTATCGCCATCCATAATAGTCCCTGGGCAATTTTGCAAGTAAAATAAGGCTTCCTCACAAGAGTTCATTTCTGAACACTTACGCTTACCTTCACACTGATACTTTGGCGGCTCAGGTGTGGTTGGTGAGGAAGAAGATGAATCTCTACTCGTTGCCACTAGCACAGTTCGGTGCTCCCTGTTCAAATATAAGACGAGGCTAAATAATACCACCACCCAGACCGCTATAAAAATCAAAATTGGTCGTATCATAATTGGATTCCTACCATTTGTTTAGGTTTAGTTTTTAGTTGTTGGAGTTCGCTTTGCACTCACTCTAACTTACATTGGTGTTCAATTTTCGATAGTCCCTCCAAGATCATGAAGGTCTTAACCTTCAATGAGTTACCCAGGTGCCAAGTTTCCTAAACCTCAAAGGTTTAGGAAACTTAGCACCTGCCAGGTTTAGGAATCGGCGACCCCGGCGGTAGGTGGTAGGATGTATCAGCGAAGCGTCATACACCACTACGGTTACTACCTCCATTGGCTGGTAGGGACTACCCAATTTTCAATATGGTTAAATAAAGTTCAGATGGCTATATACCTAACTCACCTTACGCATGGTTAACACCACCACCCCCAACCCCTCCTTGGTAAGGAGGGGAGTACGCACTACCGGCACCGCCAGGATACCCCCCTCCTTACCAAGGTGGTGCGTAAAGTGAGTACCTAAATCGTCATGGATTAGCCACTAAAATATTAACAATATTCTCCAAAGTAGCATAAGCATTAGTCGGGCTAACGGATGACACATTTTTCTGTGGACTTTTGCCATGGGCTAGCCAATTTCTGTAATTGTATACCTGTTTGGCTTCCGAAGCTAGGTGAGGCTGCGGCTTCAAGAGGCTCACTTTTAGAAAATCTAAGATGTCTTCAGGGCGCCAAAATTCTACTTCCTTATGAAAATAAAGATACATCCCATCACCCAAATCTGCGGGAGTAATATGCTGCCGCAAGGCTTCCCCTTTGTATTGTAAGTAATCCCGGAGAAAGCGTTCAAACATGGCCCACAGGGCAATCACAAATAAAGTGTCAACCTCGTGTTTGCTTGCCTCAATGATCTGTTCAGCCTCAGTAATCGTTCGAATTTCGACGTGAGTACGTTGCAATAATCTCTGTCGGGCTTTAGGTTCGGTAGTTTTAACTGCACGATTAGCAATTTTAAAGCTATCTTCGGTGGTTTCATAAGCCTGTTTTATAGGTAACAGTGGATTAATGAAATTCATAGTCGCTCACCCAGGTAATCACTTTCAGTAACCATTCTTTATCAAACAAATGCGGAGGAGTACCTCTATATCTTTCTTCCCAATACCAACCGTCTACTTTAATCTCTCCCGCAGCATTGTAGTCATGGCCATTTTTTGGCCAGTATAATAGATATGCCCTATCTATCCAGCCGTTGACCATAATTAGTCCCCCAGAGCCACTGGCACCTATCACGGTGGCGCCCGCTGGTTTAAAGTCAGCCAATGGTTCACCCTGGTCCGTGGTAATGATTAACCTGGGAACGAGATAGCATCCTCCTAATGCTTCTTCTATTTCCAGGTCACTACCAGTGACTACCAACGGTTCTTCTCGTAGCCAGTCTTGGATGTTGGCATACAGTTGGTTGACACGTTGTAAATAGACTTGCTGTTGTTGTGCCACGTCGTCAACCGATCGGGCCTCTACGGTTATCACTTCCGCCCAGGGATTTCTGGGTGGAGGAGTTTGAACCGGGGCCGTTGGTAAGTCATTCCGTTGTAGGAATTGGGACATGGTTTTAATCAATTCCAGTTGTTCATACGGTGACAGTTGTTGTGCCGTGTGAATAGCCGTTTGTAGTGGTGTCGTCATCAGTTACCTCGTTGCTAGAACTGCGAATTAAAATCATCAACCACTCGTTGGGGTCGTCGTGAGTCAAGAATAAGCCGGACTAGCCCATCGTTTATGACCATTTCTTCACTCGTTCTTCAAACTCTTGCAAAAATTCGTTCAACGCTATTATTAGCAATAGCACGGTGGTAGAAGGATTGTGGTCGGCATAATCGGCCCGGTCACCATATTTTTTCAACAATCTCTGCGCATGGTGAATTGCAACCTGCTGGTCTCCGCCAGTCTGTTGCAGGTCTTCGTGCATCGTGGCACTATTCTTTTGATAAGGCTTGCCGAGTCGGGCACTCAATTTTTTCTGATATTGCATTCGACTCAGGGCACTGTCATGGTAATCATAGTGCAAGAGATACCATAATTCAAAGGCTTCGTTGGTGTAGGCAACGTGAATATGGTTTTTCCGCGCCAGAAAAAGCGCTTCATTGAAGTTCTGTGCAGGAAAAGAGTCTCGGTCAAATACACACCACACCTGATAATCTAATGAATCGTCTTGGTCCATTTGTCGAATGAGTTCTTGCGCCAAGGATAAAGCATCTCTCACCAAAGAAATCGTGTTTTTACCCGTGCCTTCTATCCGAATTTCATCACCTAAATTAGCTACTTCCACTTCAATATGGTCAATTCTGACACGATGCCCTAAAGCGACTTTTAACCTCTGAAGTTCGTTTTTATACCAATAAAAATAGTTAGGTTCGGTTTTTTCACCTTCACAGACAATAAAAAACCTACCTACGACAAAATGTTGTTGTTGCAGTCGCCGGTGGATTTTTTGCTTTTTTCTCTCCGGTTTACTTTGAGGAAGAAGCTTATCTCTAGCCATGACTTGCAGATACTCCTGACAGAAAATTAAATTTTTCAATCACCGGGACCGAACCGTATTTGCCTTGAAAATAATCTTGCTTATAAGCGTCTCTATCGTTGGCTAATTCCCAAGGGGAGTCGGCCAGTGAATATAAGTCGGAGATGCCAAACACATCCTTTTCGATAAACCAAATCTGGTCTGTGCGAAAAAAGCGACTGGTCAATAGGTTAGTATCATGAATCACGCAAACCAGTTGTGCCTCTCGCGGATTCCTTTCTGGAGAGTTAAATAAATTGACCAGAAACCGCATCATTACTGGATGCAGATTGGTATCTAATTCATCTATTATCAAAGTTTTACCTTGGGTTAAAGTCTCCATGAATGGCCCTGACAAAGCAAATAGCTTTTGGGTGCCCGCCGATTCCTGGTCCAATGGCCACGTCAAAGAGTCTATCGGTTGCTCTGAACCCTCATTGAAAACACTATGTTTGGCAACCACGATTTCGGTACCCGCGACTGTGACTAGCAGTAGGTCTTCAATACCGGTATCTGCGGCTTTCATAAATTTGGCAATATTTTCTCTCGCGATGGGGTCTTTCAATCTCTTCAGGGTCAGTCCCTTAAATTGTTGCCAATCCGCCAATAACACTTGGAGGTCGTAACTAAACCAATCCATGACTGGTTTGCTAATAGTGCCATTGAATTTGGCCACCACCGCCAAAAATAGTGCCTTTTCTCCAGTCAGTTGATGATCTGCCACCAGTTGACCTTCCTTGAAATTTTTACCTAACTTGATGGTATAAGTGTTTTTTACAAACTTTCTCTCAAATAATTTAAGTTCTCGTGCACCCGGCGCATAATATAGCCATTCTTTATGGATCCGGTGTTTATCTATCACGAAGCCGTAACGATAATAAATATCTTGATAAACGAATACTATCTCAAATTCGCTTGGGGAATTTATAGTATCGGTACTCAATTTAAAGTGGTTAAGGTTAATCTCTTTTTCCAAATTTTGTTCGACTGATGAGTGTACCACAAACTCTTTCATAAATCCGATAGCTTTAATCAAGTTACTTTTACCACTGGCATTGGCACCATAGATAACAGCGGTTTTGAGAATGGGTTCTCCTCCAACCATGAAGGTGTTATATCTTTCATGACCTGTGACAGTCTTTCGAGCGCGTAGAGTCAAGGTCACTTCGTCTTTGAACGAGAGATAGTTTTTAACCGTAAATTCTAGTAGCATACGTTTTTTAGAGTAGGTAGTATAGTCATATTTCAGCGGGTTATTGGCCTCGCATACCATCCAAGACGGTTTGATTAATTTCGTTGTCGGCACCACTGGACCGGAGTCCAAAACTTGTTTTGGACTCCAGTCAATCTTAATACCTCATCACCACTGCTCCCCAAGTAAAGCCACCGCCAACGCCTTCTAATATCAAGGTCTGGCCACGTTGAATTCGACCATCTCGCACGGCAATATCTAAGGCTAAAGGGACCGAAGCCGCCGAAGTATTGCCTTGTTCCGGGACCGTCACAATCACCTTTTCCATCGGAAATTTCAATCGTTTCGCCGTGGCCGTGATAATACGAATATTCGCCTGGTGAGGAATTAACCAGTCAATTGCGGTCCTATCGAGTTGATTATAAGCTAACGCTTCTTCTACTACTTCGCTTAGTACGTTTACGGCAAATTTAAACACTTCACTGCCTTGCATTTTGGTAAAACCGTCGCCATTTTGGAGCCGACCTTGAGCCACGGTACCGGGGACGTTGAGTAAGTGATGATAAGCCCCATCAGCATGTAAGTGGGTAGAGAGAATGCCTGGGGTGTCACTGGCTTCTAACACACAAGCACCCGCACCATCACCAAATAAGACACAGGTGCTACGGTCCTTCCAGTCCAAAATTCGTGAATAAATTTCGGCCCCGACCACCAACGCCCGTTTCGCACTGCCGGTTTTTATAAATTTGTCAGCAATGCTGAGAGCATAAATAAAGCCGCTACAGACGGCTTGCACATCAAACGCGGTGGCTCCATGATTACCTAAGCGAGCTTGCAACAAACAAGCGGTGCTGGGATAAATCATGTCGGGGGTAGTCGTTCCCACAATGATTAAGTCTATTTCCTTCGCAGTACAATTGGCCATGGCTAAGGCGCGTTGGGCGGCGATGGTGGCCAAATCACAAGTGGTTTGTTCAGGTGCCGCTAAATGCCGCGCCCGAATCCCGGTACGTTCCACAATCCATTCATCATTGGTCTCTACCCAGGTTGCCAACTCCGCATTAGTTACTTTGCGCTCTGGTAAATAGCTACCGGTGCCAATAATCCGAGAATAGTTCACCCTAACTGCCTTTGTGATGGTTCACCTAAAAAATTCGCGAGTTGATCACTGATTCGCGAAGGTACATTTTTTTGAACTTCGATAATTGCTTCTTTAATCGCATACGTAAATGACAACACGTCTGCACTACCGTGACTTTTAATGACAATGCCACGTAATCCCAATAAACTGGCACCATTATAACGACGTGGGTCGATTTGTTCGCGCAGACTGATGAGAATAGGACGTGAAATAAGCGCAGCGAGGCGGGTGAATAGATTTTTATTGAAACTTTGTTTAACATAATGACTAATCATTTTAGCCACCCCTTCAGTCGTTTTCAGGGCAATATTCCCTACAAAACCATCACAAACGACCACATCTACCGTGCCTTTATAAATATCATCTCCCTCGACAAAACCGGCATAATTGATGAAGGGCGTGGCGGCTAACAAACGAGCCGCTTCTTTGACCTTTTCGTTACCTTTAATTTCTTCTTGTCCAATATTGAGCAATCCCACTTTGGGGTTAGGCAAATTTTCCACCGCTTGAGTAAGCACCGTCCCCATCACCGCAAATTGGAACAACTGTTCTGGAGTCACCTCAATATTGGCACCCAGGTCGAGGACATGGGTGGTATGTCCTTGCCGCATGGTGGGTAAAGCGGTGATAATAGCAGGTCGGTCGATGCCAGGTAAAGTTTTGAGCACGTAACGAGCCATTGCCATTAAGGCCCCGGTATTTCCCGCACTGACACAAGCATCCGCTAAACCTTGCTTGACTAAATCGATGGTAATTCGCATCGATGAATCTTTTTTATAACGCAAGGCTTGTGAAGGTAGATCATCCATCTCCACTTGTTGTGAGGCATGGCGAAGCGACAACCGCTGATTTACAGTAGCAGGAAGTTTACCTAGCATGGTTTTGAGGATAGCTTCATCACCGACGAGAATCAATTCCAGATTTTCGTGGTCGGATAAAGCCTGAAGTGCCGCTGGCACCACTACGGCAGGCCCATAGTCGCCACCCATGGCATCCAGTGCGATACGTGGAATCAAGGTTTATTCACTCTTGTTGCCAATTACTTTACGGCCGCGATAGTAGCCATCTGGGCTGATATGATGGCGTAAATGTACTTCACCACTGGAAGGTTCAATCGAAAAGGTAGGAAGAGTGAGTGCGTCGTGAGCACGGCGCATATCACGTTTGGAGGAAGTTTTACGATTTTGTTGTACAGCCATTGTTAATTAAGCTCCTAAAAATAGGTTAGTAATTGAGGTTAATTCACCACATAAAATTTAAAGTTTATTATGGTACCACGGTCTCATTTTTTCCAGCGCGATAAATCTTGAAAAGGATAGTATCTTTGTGCCATCTCTGGGTTGGATTTGTCGTCTGATTCTTGGACCGAGTTACTCGCTAAAATATACTCATTAGAAGGACAATTGAGATGTTTAGGTGCAATAGGCAGTCCTAAAATAAGTTCATCTTCTATCAGTGATATTAATGAAATGGAGGTATTGGTCAATGTAATGACTTCATATCCATCAGGTAAATCATTCTCAGTGTGCCCCACAGGCAGTAAAGTTAAGGCCACAGGTAGTCCAATTGCCATATCCATTGGCAACAAGCAACGTTGGCAAATGACAGGAAGTAGGGCATTTATATATCCTTCAATTTTTATACAGTTATGTTCAATTAAACTAAACTGCCAATCAACAGATATATTTCCGCGCACTTCGGATAAACTGTCACGCAAACGCAACAGATGCTGAACTGCCATTTGACCTGTTAAACGGCTATGGTGTTTGGCAAGTTGCTGAGGTTCAATAAAAGTAGGCAAGTCTATCAACATAAACTTGCAATATATACTAATGACAGAGTTATGTCAATTGAAGGTAATTTAAGTAAAAAATTGCGGAAATGAAATAAACTTGCTAAATTATTGAGAAATTTATTTATTTCAGTAAATAGGTGATTAATGGATAAAAAATTATTTCAGCAGATTTAGTAATAAATAATGCTATAATATTTCTGTGATTTTTGAGTTCAAATAAAAAATTCAAATAGAAATTTATAATATGAATTTATATAATACGAATTTATAATTATGAATAAAAAATAAAGTTATGAACCCTCAAATTTCTTCTCGTTCCACTCCTTACCCATTAATTTTAGCCTCAACCTCTCCTTTTCGCAAAGAATTGTTGAGTCGTTTACAAATATCTTTTACGACCTTCGCGCCGCTGGTAGATGAAGCTCTGTTGCCACAAGAATCAGCGATTCATCTCGTAACCAGATTGGCTGAAGCCAAAGCGAAAGCGGCGGCGGCGATTTATCCTAATGCTTTAATCATTGGTGCCGACCAGGTCGCCGTACAAGGTGAAACTATTTTGGGAAAACCCGGGAATCATAAACAAGCGGTTCAACAACTGCAATTGGTGAGTGGTACACAAGTGGATTTTTTAACGGGATTATGTTTATTTAACAGTGAAACAGGTCGTTGTCAAATTGATTTAGTTAAATTTAGCGTCATCTTCCGTCAGTTGACGTTGACCCAGATCGAAAATTATTTGCACAAGGAGCAACCGTATAATTGTGCCGGTAGTTTTAAATCGGAACAGTTAGGGATTGCCTTATTAGAACAAATGAGGGGAGAAGATCCAACGGCATTGATTGGATTACCTTTGATTCGATTGACGTGTATGTTAAAAATGGAGGGAGTAGAAGTCATTTGAACTGAATTGGCTCAATCTCCCCTCCTTAACAAGGAGGGGCCGGGGTGGTTGAGTTAACCGTGCATAAGGTGAGTTATTGATTGGAAGTCCCTAAAGTAGTTGGATGGGTCAGATACGTCCCTCGCCCGCGACCTTAACCACCTCTGCGTTTACACTTGGTAAACCGTCGAAGCTACTTTGCCACCATGCCCAGTCCAATCGGTATGAAAAAATTCTCCTCTCGGTCGATCCGTTCTTTCATAGGTATGCGCACCAAAATAGTCACGTTGTGCTTGAATGAGGTTGGCCGATGAAGATTCCTGGCGATAGCCGTCGTAAAAAGCTAAGGCGGAGGAGAGTGCGGGGGTGGGAATGCCTAATTCGATGCCTAATATCACGGCTTTACGCCAACCGGCTTCGCTGTATTTGAGCGCAGTGGCGAAAAAATTGTCTAACAGCAAATTTTCTAAGGTGGGCTGGTTGGTAAACGCTTGCTTGATGTTGTCTAAAAATTTGCTCCGAATAATACAACCGCCACGCCACATTAAAGCGATGTCTCCGTAATTCAAATGCCAGCCATATTCTTTAGCCGCGGTTTGCATCAACAAATAACCTTGGGCATAAGAAATAATTTTCGCTGCATATAGTGCCTCGTGAATCGCCGCCACCCCAACTGGTCGGGGATCTTGAAACGTTGATTCCGCTTTGGGAAAGAGATTCGCCATAGTTTGCCGCTCAGTTTTTAGGGCTGATAAGCTACGGGCAAATACCGCTTCAGTAATTAAAGTCAGCGGAATGCCTAAATTTAACGCTTCTATCCCGGTCCATTTACCTGTGCCTTTTTGGCCCGCACTGTCTAAAATTTTATCTAGTAACGGACTCCCCTCGGTATCTTTGAGGGTAAAAATATGGCTAGTGATTTCAATGAGATAAGATTCTAATACGCCTCGGTTCCAGTCGGCAAATAATTGCTGTAATTCGGCTACCGTTAAACCGAGACCTTCGCGTAATAGTTGATAGGCTTCGGCAATCAATTGCATGTCGCCATATTCAATGCCATTATGCACCATTTTCACATAATGTCCCGCGCCTTGGTTGCCAACCCATTGACAACATGGCTCGTCATTGACCTTGGCGGCAATGGCTTGGAAAATAGGTTTGACCAGTGGCCAGGCTTGAGGATTGCCGCCGGGCATGATCGACGGGCCCATTCTGGCTCCTTCTTCGCCACCCGAAATACCGGTTCCCACGTACAGAATCCCTTGGCTAGTGAGCATGTCAGTGCGACGGTTGGTATCGGTGTAATGAGAGTTGCCACCATCAATAATCACATCACCAGGCTGTAAATGTGGCAATAAATTTTTAATCATCTCGTCCACCGCATTACCGGCTTTGACCATGAGTATTATCAAGCGCGGCGTTTTCAAGGCGGCGACTAATTGGGCTAACGAATGGGCACCAATGATGTTGGTTTCGTGAGCGGGGCCTTGGAGAAATTCATCTATTTTGGCGGTGGTGCGATTATACACTGCCACTTTAAAACCGTGGTCGTTCATGTTAAGAACGAGATTTTGTCCCATGACGGCTAGGCCAATGAGACCAATGTCGGCTGGTATCATTTAAATTCCTCTTAGTTAAAATTAGGTCGCGGGGTGGGTAGTCCCTACCAACTAATGGAGGCATTAAAAATCAAGGTGTTATCAAAGACCATGCTTAGGTTTCCTAAACCTTCGAGGTTTAGGAAATCTCAGCCAACTCTAGGTTTCCTAAGCCTCGAAGGCTTAGGAAACCTTGCCACTTTTAATACCTTCATTGGTTGGTAGGAACTACCAAAATCTGGGTAACATATCCTCCCTCACCCCCGGCCCCTCTCCCAAGGGGAGAGGGGAGACAACCAGTGCATCCCTCTGGGAGAGGGGGGTAAATCAAAATAAAAATTTCGCTATCAACAATAAAATGACAATACCTCCTACTATATACCAACTTACTTCATCAGTCATAGCAAATTGTACGGGGTCATCGGTTAACTGTTGACGTTTGGCTAAAAACCAGATGCGGGTAATCCAATAAAGTAAAAACGGGACCATGAGCCATAACAGAGAAGGCTCATGGTATAATTTGGTGACCGCGGCACTGTTAATATATAAGCAGAAGACTAATACCGCTAAATAGCCACTCATGGGCCCAAAGCTGGCAATCATTTCAATGTCGTCCACCCTATAGTTGCGATGTTTGAGTGATTTGCGGTCGGTTAATTGCAGTAATTCTATATAACGTTTGAGAAAGGCCAAACTGATAAATATAAACATGGAAAAGGTCAGTAGCCAGAAGGAGATGCTAAGACTGACGGCTAAGGCTCCGGCGATGATTCGAATGGTGTACAGTCCTGCCAGTACCACAATATCTAAGATTAATTTTCGCTTTAGATAAAACGAATAGAATAAGGTGGTAAGGAGATAGAGTCCCAACACGGCGGTAAAGTCCCGTGGTAACCACATTAAAGAAATGAACGCACCGAGGAGCACTAAAGTAGCAAATAAAGGGAGTCCGTATGGTAACGGCAGTTGTCCAGAGGCAAACGGCCGATGTTTTTTAGTCACATGAATGCGGTCGGCTGCCAGGTCTAGTAGGTCGTTTAAAATATACCCCGCGGAGGCCGCGAGGCCAAAGGCGAAGAAGGCTAACAGGGCCGCTGTTAACTTGGAACCGTCTAAGAATTGATGAGATAAAATTAAGGGGATAAACACCAATATATTTTTGATCCATTGATGCGGACGTAAGGCTTTTAACCATAGCCATAAATTGAGTGAAGGGACTTGAAATAGTCGCTCCGGTGGACAGGGTAATTGTTTTAATAACCGGCGGGAGGGTGCGACGAGGAAATAGCGGCGGGCGGCTCGGAATAGAGGTAAATCCGCCATCGAATCGCCCATATAGTCATATTCACCAAAGCGTTGTGACAGGGCCTGATGTTTCGTGGTGCCTTTCATGTTGGTGTGGGCATCACTGGCTATCACTTCTTCAAAAATGCGCAGATGATGAGCGACGGCAAGGGCAATTTTTTCATTGGCAGCAGTGACTAAAATTAAACGATGGCCTTTGGCTTGCTCTTGTTGCAAAAACTCCCAGACGTTATCGCGATAAGGTAATAAGGTGACATCTAAGGTCACGCAGTGAGCAATTTTATGTTTTAGATAAGCTCGGCCTTTAACTAACCAAAAGGGAAACCAAAAAATTAACCAGGGGGAGTTTCTCAGTAATAACATGATGCTTTCCCAGAGGGTGTCCGTGGCTACTAGGGTGCCGTCTAAGTCGACGCAGAGAGGTAAGATTTTTATGGTCATGGTCGGTGTTGATTTGAGTTATAATTAGATTTGACCACTTTCAAAAAGTGGTCAAATCTTGAGATTTGACCACTTTCAAAAAGTGGTCAAATCTTGAGATTTGACCACTTTCAAAAAGTGGTCAAATCTTGAACTTAGATTTGACCACTTTCAAAAAGTTGTCAAATCTTGAACTTAGATTTGACAACTTTCAAAAAGTGGTCAAATCTGGGATTCAAAAAGTGGTCAAATCTGGGTTCGATTTGGATTTTTGATGTCGCGCGGCCTTTTCCTGCTTTTCCCGCACTAAACGCATCAACCGAAATTCATGGCGTTGCCGTGCTTGGTCCGCGGCTTTTCGTTCGGCCGCGGCGGCCCGAATTTCCGCTTTGGCATAGCGGTAATAACCGACTAAATCCAAATGACTAGGGCAAACGTAAGCACAACAGCCACAATCAATGCACTCAAAAAGACTATGCGCTTGGGCCTTTTTGAATTCTTTGGCCGCACAATACCAATACAACTGTTGCGGGAGCAGATTAATTGGACACACTTGGGCACAAGCTCCGCAACGAATACAAGGCAGCGGTGGCGGTGGCGGTGGTAATTCACCGACCTGGCCAACGATTAAACAGTTAGTCGTTTTGATTATCGGTAAATCATCGGAGGGTAAGGCTAATCCCATCATGCCGCCACCCATGATTAATGTTTCTAAGTTGGGCTTTCTGCCACATTGGTCAATGACCTCTCGCATCGGCGTGCCCAAGAGAACTTCAAAATTTTGTGGTTTCTCCACGCCAGTGCCCGTGACTGTCACCACTCTGGAAATTAAAGGCCGTCCTGCGGTCACGGCACGATAAACGGCACGGGTAGTTTCTATATTATGCACGACTATACCAATGCTGGCAGGTATTTGAAAACGTCCCACTTCCTTGTTGGTAAGGATTTGAATCAATTGTCGTTCTCCCCCAGTAGGATAAAGCGTAGGTATTTTAATCACCTCCACTCGACCCTGCGCCGCGGCCACTAAAGCCTGGTACGCCTCTGGTTTATTATCTTCGACCGCGATAATACAATGTTGGGCCCCCCCTAACGTGTGTTTTAAGATTTCTGCGCCTTCAATAATTTCCTGCGGATATTCGCGCATTAAACGGTCATCGCAAGTGATATAAGGCTCACATTCAGCACCATTGATAATAAGAGTGTCAATGTCTTTCGAACGTAACTTAACATGAGAAGGGAACCCAGCTCCACCCAAACCAACGATACCGGCTTGAGCAATATGCTCTCTAACTTGCGCGGCTGGCAACCTGGTATAGTCTGGAATTGCGGTTAACTCAGTCCAGCGGTCCTCACCATCGGTTTCAATGACAATACCAGGTGCGGATAGAGCGGAAGGATGTGGCACCGGTCGAGCATCAATGGCCACCACGGTGCCAGAGCTAGAAGCATGAATCGGGGCACTAATCATTAAACTACAGTCGCTACCGAAACAGTGAGCAATGATTTGACCTTTTAACACTTTATCGCCGACGCGAACAATGGGCTCCGTTGGCTCCCCTATATGTTGGAGCAAGGGCAAGATTAAAAATTTAGGAAGTTTCGCTGGAATAATTCCAGTATGGTTAGATAAATCTTTGTGGCCAGTTAAATGTATGCCACCATGAAATTGCCATAAACGCATAGATGATTCCTAAGATTTGACAACTTTCGACCTGTTGTCAAATCTTGATTTTCGAACAGTGGTCAAATCTGGGATGGGTGAGGCCACTTCCAACGAGACAGAGTAGCTGGCACCGGTGCCATTTTGATGCAATCTACTGGACAGACGATGACACATAATTCACAACCGGTACATTCTTGAGCAATCACCGTGTGCATCCATTTCGGTGCGCCAAGGATAGCATCCACGGGACAGGCTTGGATACATTTAGTGCAACCAATGCAAGCAGTTTCGTCAATAATGGCTAATAACTTGGTGGGCACAACTTCTTCTGGTGCTTCCAGTGGAATTGGCTCACGGTCTAAGAAACGCGCTAGTGCCAACATGGTGGATTCTCCGCCTGGGAGACATTGGTTGATAGCAACCTCATTGTTAGCTATCGCTTCGGCATAAGGATGACAACCAATATAGCTACACTTGCCACACTGCATTTGCGGCAGGTGACTATTAATTTGTTCAATAATTGGATTGCCTTCGACCTTAAAACGGACTGAAGTATAACCTAAGAGCAGTCCAAAAATTAACGAAAGTATACCAAGCATTCCAATGGTTAATAACATGATGATTCCTAAGTTCCAGAATTGACAACGGTCAACCAGTGGTCAATTCTATAGTAATACTCACCTACTGTTGTACTTTTCGAGGGATAACACCCCTTCGAGGGGTGTTATCCCTGCTGGCTGGCCAAACTCATTATGGGACAACTGGATAAGGATATTACTATATCTAGTTTAAACCTTAATCAGTCCCGCAAATCCCATAAATGCCATCGACATGATACCGGCAGTAATGAGAGTGATAGGCGCACCTTTAAAGACCAGGGGGACATCTGCCAACGCT
Organism: Thiomargarita sp.; assembly: GCA_022729575.1. Classification (GTDB taxonomy): domain Bacteria; phylum Pseudomonadota; class Gammaproteobacteria; order Beggiatoales; family Beggiatoaceae; genus JAABRD01. Next base: position 739 of record DZAL01000083.1, on the reverse strand, counting down.
ACGCGCTCACGTACTGCGGCAAAGAGCACCAAGACTAGCCAGAAACCAACCGCGGCACCAAAACCATAAATCGCCGATTCCATGAAATTGTGTTGTTCTTGAACATTTAATAACGCCACGCCTAACACAATACAATTAGTCGCAATCAGCGGTAAAAAAATACCCAGGGCCTGATATAAAATGGGACTGGTTTTATGAACCACCATTTCGGTGAATTGGACTACTACGGCAATGACTAGAATAAAAGTCATGGTGCGTAAAAATTCTAATTGCAACGGTACCAGTAAATATTCGTCCGTCAAGTAACTAAGTACCGCAGATAATGTGAGTACAAACGTCGTGGCCAAACCCATACCCATAGCGGTTTCAAAGCGGGTGGACACACTAATAAAAGGACAAAGTCCTAAAAACTTTACTAACACGAAATTATTGGTTAAAATCGTACCTATGAGAATAAACAGATATTCGGTCATTACATTTTTAATAAAAGGTTTTTTGCGATCAGAATTGGTTCAGAATTGACCACTTGTCGAAAGTTGGTTCAGAATTGACAACTTTTCGAAAGTTGTCAAATCTTAATTCAAATTTGGTTCAGAATTGACAACTTTTCGAAAGTTGTCAATTCTTAGTTCAAATTTGGTAAACCCACCAATAGCATACCATGATGTAATAATGGAGTCCAAAACAGGTTTTGGACGGAAGTTTTGGGCTCCATCTGTGCAACCTGACCATAACGGCT
>DZAL01000406.1 GCA_022729575.1 Thiomargarita sp. | reverse complement strand
AAGCGGTTGCCGTTGGGGAATAAACGGTTTCGGGCACTCCTGTGGGAGAATCGTCAGGAGTCTTTGGAGGACCAAGCACGGAAATTGCTAGTGGCGTTTCAAGACTATCAGGGCACGAATAACCGTCAGGATGATGTGACGGCGGTGGGATTTGGGATTTAGATTTTAATTTAGATTTGACAACTTTTCGAAAGTTGTCAAATCTGTTTTCGAAAAATATGCGACAATGTGAACTTAACCATAATTAGGGGATATTTCTCATGCTAGAAACCTTTTTTTCAACTAATTTCATGCCTCATGGCCACTGTTACTTTTGGAAGCCTGAATTAGTATGGCTGCATTTTACTGCCGACCTCCTCACCACGACCGCTTATTACCTGGTGGCCGTGGCCATAGTTTACTTTACGCGAGGTAGAAAAGATTTGCCGGTCAAAACAGTCACTTTACTGATAGGCACCTTTTTCGTATTTGTCGTCTGTGGCACCACTCATTTACTGGAAGGAATCACGATTTGGTATCCAGCTTATTGGTTGGAAGGTACGGTCAAAGCTATTAACGCCGGGCTCTCCTTATATGTGTTTAGCTTCATGCTAGTGCCCTTGATTCCCATAGCCCTTGACGCACCCAGTCCCGCTCAATTGGAAGCGGCGAATCTCGCTCTCACCCAGGAAATTAGCGAACGAAAGAAGATCGAACAACAATTAGAAGTGTCACTAACGACTTTACAAACTAAAAATCAGGAATTACGCGACAATGAAAATCGGTTAACTCAATTCTTGGAGGCCATGCCTGTAGGCGTATTTGTGGTAGATGCCAATGGTTCACCTTTCTACGCGAATCGAGTGGCACAACAACTGCTGGGTAACAAACAGGTTGCCACCGCCACTACCTTCCCCTGGTCAGAAGTGTATCTAGCCGAAACTGATCAAGCGTATTCGAATGAGCATCATCCACTGACACGGGCATTGAAAGGTGAAAAAGCCAGGGCTGATAACTTTGAAATCCGTCAAGTGGATAAGACTATTCCTATAGAATTTTGGGCTACTCCCGTCTTTGATGAACAAGGTAACATTACCTATGCGATTACGGCTTTCCAAGACATCACGGAACGTTTGGAACGGGAAAACAGCGAAAAACGGGCGCGTGAAATTATCGAATCGGTCAATAACAAGATTATGCAAAGTATTCAATATGCGAAAATCATTCAGTCCTCCTTACTGCCCAATTTTGACCAAGTGAAAACTTTTCTCCCTCACAGTTTTTTTATTTGGCAACCACGAGATATTGTCGGTGGCGATATGTTGTATGTAGAACCTTTTGAGCAGGAATGGCTGGTGGTGGTCATGGATTGCACGGGTCATGGGGTGCCAGGGGCGTTTATGACTATGGTAGCGGCGACCCATTTGCGGCGAATTACTAGAGATGAAGGTTGTCACCAACCCGCCGAGATTCTCCAACGGCTAAATGTGTTGATGAAAACGTCGTTGCAACAAGACACGG
>DZAL01000287.1 GCA_022729575.1 Thiomargarita sp. | reverse complement strand
CCCAGAGGGAGAGGGGCGAAAGAACATACGAGAAAATTTATACTTCAGTACTTAAAAGACCGGGATAACACCCCTTCGCGGGGGTATCCCGGCTTGACGAATTTAAAACACTTTAACCATTTTGGTAGTGAGAAAATTTGACTGAGGACTGAGGACTGGCAGTCCTCAAAGGACTGCCAGTCCTGACCGCATCATCATCCACCTGTCATCACTACCACCAGTTTTCGCTTTCCTAAACCGCAACGGTTTAGGAAATCTTAACCTTTGGTTTTTGATAAGCCATTGAATTTTAACACCTCCATACCACCAAAATTTGATAAGCCACGCCGTTTACCGTTGCCTACCCACTCCCACTCACCTCACCTCGCTTAACCAGGTTGCTCAAGACGATTCTTCACCTTCGCCAATAAATAACCGACTCGTTCGCGTTCAGCTTTTTGGTCTTTCAAGTAGAAAATACCGCCGCCAATCACTGCTATTCCTACCACTATGGCACCCACACCCGTGAAAATCATGGCAGTGCCTCCGGCTACTCCCAAACCACCACTGGCAAGAGTGCCACCACCTACCCAAGCGAGAGTTGCATTGGTGGCCGCAGCACCAGAGAGACTGGCGATTGCAGTGCCGGTGCTGGCCGTAACTCCTAAAGTACCTGCCAGTGAGGTCAGGCCGGCAATGGCTAAAGGTGTAGCAACGGTATTTATTAATGCCATGGTAGCAAGATTCATGGCCATACTTTGGTGAGCCTGTGCTAAGGTGGTGTAACCCATAAGATAAGCCCCATAAGAGAATACTGCCCCCGTCATTAAACCGCCGGTGAAGCCACTCAATCCAGGTGAGAAGGTCTTTGGCATCACCAATTTGAACAGGAGTTGCGCTTCATTTTTGAGGAGTGCCTGTTGCATAGCCATTCCTGCAAAAGTACCCGCATAACGACTCGTTTCTCCCAGTAGTGCCATCGCTACCACTCGTTGCCCGTCCAGGGGTTGACCAGAAGCCAGTTGGGTCAATAATTCTATGCCTCCACCCAAACCCGCACCCAGGCCCAATCCTGGTTTAATGGCAGAGTTGAGAGTTTGGTTAAGCATTACTTGAGGTTGTGGACGGTAGTCAACTAACTTGGATACTTGACCCATTTCAAAAGCAACCTTAACCATCTGACGCGCTTCTGTTAAGGCCAGTTGTCTAGTTGGATAACGTGCGGGGGAGTGCTTGAATAAATCCTCCGCGATGGTTTCCGAAAACGCCGTTTTCACCAGTGGTGGCCGCAATTGAAAAGATTTGGCCTGACTGTCATTTAAGAATACTTGAGTTGGGTTGGAATAACTCACCTTCACCGGTGCCATGGTCATGGTGAATTGGCCATTTGTCATTGACAGGCGAGATACGTTGGCACGATAGCGAATTTTGCCATCCGCCGCGGCTTCCAAAAATCTGGCGAGTTGCGGTTGACGGTTGCTACGATAATAGCTCGCCGTGGTTTTTAATCGCTTGCTGGTCCAACAATGAGACATTTGTTGGCAACCATCCACCGTGTTGCCTAAGCGGCTAGTACCGAATTTAGCTTCAGCCACCAATAGGTCTTTGGGAAGACCTTTGGGATCCAATTTGACATACAAACTGTCTATGCCTTGCGGCCCCAATTTGGCCAACCGTTGCCAATTGCCACTGTCTTTCAAATGATTCGACAATAATTTGTCCATCACTGCTTCACCCATTGCACCTTTCAACGCAGTGTATTGACCTACCCCATGGGTATGTGCTTCGTATACAGTAGCTGGCTGGGAAGCTGCTACCATAAACCCCGTGGTAGCAGAAATCGCCATCGCACTGGCTTGGGTACTGGAAATAAACGGACTCTCAGGGTTGGAGTCCTGTGCCAAAATGCCTCCTGAGTAACTTAGAGAGAGGAGGATAGGTAGTAGATAAGATTTTATCATAGTTGTAGTCTCCGTAGTTGATTGTTGGTTAAGGGTTAGTGGGATGGTGCTAATATGCAACAAATAGAGTTTATCTTCTTTCATAATGGTATGGCTTCTTTTAACACGTTATCACGAATGTACCAATGAATGGCCTCTGGTTCAACGACATCTACGGGATAACCGAGTAATTCTTGCAAATCCATTAACAGGCCGCCCGGAAAAAAGGGTGAGTGTTGCGGTGCGGCTTCTACTAAAAAATCAATGTCACTGTCAGCCTTTGCGTTGCCGCGTCTCACCGAACCAAAGAGGCGTATATTTTTAGCACCATGTTTGGCCGCTAAAGCGAGAATTTCGGCACGTTTGGCTTGAATCAGAGAGAGTTGTGGAGCCATATCGGTTGCGAACAGAATTTAATGAATTAAGGGATTGACAGGATTATATTCTTCTATCGGTTAGAGTGCAAGGTCCTTTTGCACTCTCAAAATGTAACTTTCCAAAAGTAACCCGTCAGTACATATAGATTAGACCTTTGGTGATTGACGTGCCCGTTCAATGGCAACTTCACCTGCAACCTTTGTGATTCTTAAAGCGAGTGCAAATGCAATCAACAAAGGTCCAAGGGCTCGAAAAAATGACTCAATGTCACTACTACCTTTGTCCTTTTCGAGTTTCTCTATATTTTCTAGTATCTCGTTGTACCAGGCGATACTCTGTTGAAACGATGAATATGCTCTTTCATCGCCACCGGCGGGTGGTGGACCAGCCATCTGGACAACGTCGATTCGGCGTGTACTGTCTTTAGTCCGTGTCTTCAATGCCTCAACGACTTTCTTGAACCAAGCACATTGTGCGTCTAATTCCCGTTGTTTTTGTGCAATGACCTCTGGAGGAGGTGATGCTTCGGAGATAACAAACTTACGACAGATTTCCCTTGAAGTTTCGGCGTTTGCGGCAGCGATAACTCGACTGAGTGCATTATCACGGCGGTGCTTTGCCACTGATTGAAGAATGCTATCAGCAGCTATTGTTCTGTTTTCACTTACACTGCCAATGATCCCGAAAAAAGCCACGGTTAGCCAAATGTAGTCGATTTGTTTCCACTGAATACTGGAAAGAGGAGATAGGCGTACAAATAAAACATGAAAGATTACTAAGAAACTAAGGAAAGCACCAAGAATCACCCATGAATTGGTAAACCACGGTAGGCGGCTTAACATAGAGTCGTGCATAAAGTTAACGAAAAAAATTCAGCGACCGCCGCGCCGAGTAAAAGTAAAAGAATGTCCAACGTGGCGGTAGTCGCACAAGGCATAGTTTGCTGGTGTGACTGGTTGGAACACAAATTTTGTAATATTTAGGTCATTTTTGTTTCATTCCTACGTGCTATAGTAATACTCACCTACTGTTGTACTTTTCGAGGGATAACACCCCTTCGAGGGGTGTTATCCCTGCTGGCTGGCCAAACTCATTATGGGACAACTGGATAAGGATATTACTATACATAAAAAGGTAGTGTTGCAAAGGTAATGGTTGTGGGTTTTGGAGTACGGAATTGATTCCGCTGGAAACGGAATCAATTCCGTACTACAAAACCGCTATACCATTATTTATACAACATTACCCCAAATTTGAGTAATCCTCCTGATAGCAAGTTGATACTATCTGCGTCATCCGTGGCAATCTGCGATTCAAACCTAAAAGAGGACAAGTTCCAATTACAATGACTGGGAAACCTTGGCCCCAAGATTTTTACAAAATATTGACTCGTGGTGCGACACCTTCCTTGACGGCAGTTTTACAAAAACTGGCATCAAACGTATAAAAGATTTTGTCTGGGACCGCTGCTAAGTGCATGGCATCTGCAAAGTCAGCACCTAAACGATACCAGCAGATGGCATTCCTTAGTTCTTCCTCTTGTTCACAAAGGATTTTCGTTTTTTGTAACAACAAAGTAAAAAAAGCGGCTATGTCTTGGCGGGGTTGTTTATAACGAGAACGCAACACCCATTCAATTTCGAGTTGGACGGTTTTGCTAATATAAAAATCATGTTCTTTCAACAACGCCAGCACTTTTTGGTAATGTACTTCATCATCTCGCATCGCTAGGCGAATAATGAGATTGGTATCCACGGCAATTATCATAATCCAGGTTCTTCAGTTAAGTTCACCGGTTGACATAGTTCTTCAGTAGTTAAGCGGAAAGTATTCTGTTTGAAGAAACCGCCTAAATCAGAAATGTCATCAGTTTTTTGAGAAGAGGCTGGGCGTAACACGAGAATGTCACCCAAGTGAAGCATCACCAATTGGTTGAGGTTTTTCCATGGGTTCGATTGTAAAATTTCTGGTGGCAGAGTAATTTGTCCGTCCGGCGAAAGAGTTAGGGTCGTCATAAAATTTTCTCTCATTCTAACATTTGGTCAATCCCGATTCAAATCAGAAGGGGATTAGATAAGTAGGGCGGGCAACAGGTTTACCATTGCCCACCTTGAAGAAGACTCTCTGTTTGTCTGAATCGCAGATGACCGCCGATGACACGGATGACGCCGATGAATCCGTTCCCTACTTGAGTAATCCTCCTGATAGCAAGTTGATACTATCTGTGTCATCGGTGTCATCGGTGGCAATCGGCGATTCAGACGACCTTCAAAAATCCGTCAACGGTTTCTTCTCCTTCAACGTCATCTCTGCCGATAACGGGATTTTTTGTTTGCTGTCAAGTTCCGCATAGAACATACCGAAAGCCTCGTTATAGGCGGTTTGTGCAGGAGTAGAAAGGTATCTGGTATCGATGTCACCCAAATAAGCCAAAATTCCTTGATAAACCCGATTTTCATCGGTCCCCGTCCCCAATTCGCTTTTGTAACTCTGATAGAAATCATGTACTTGCTTAACGGCCCACTGGTTATATAAGCGTAACTGTGCTTTTTGCGTATCCTCAATGGCTTTGTTCACCTTTTCCATCATGGTACGGGCTTTCTCCAAAAATTCCATGGAGGACAGCTTACTGGCTTTCTCACCAAGGAGTTGTCTAAACGGCAAGAGTTGATTTAAGTCGTCTTGGGCCTTGGTCTTTTCGTCAATCTTAATTTGACTATAAGCCTGTTCAACTTCCGTCCAAACGGCTTGTGATTGGGCTTTGGCAATCGTTTCTTTCGCCTCCTCTAACCGTTTGGTTAATTCCGCCACGGGTTGCTTGACTGTGGTCGGGTCCGGGGCCGCTAAGACCAATTGCCGAATCATCGTTTCTGCGGAGGTGAGATAATACAAGACAAATTCCGATTGACTAGGTTCCTGTATCGCCTGGTCAATAAATTGTTGAGTCCGTTGCACCAATACTTTGATATTGGCGGCACTGGCTTCCTGAGTGGCGGCAGATTCCAAAGCCAACTGTTGTTTTTCTAGCAACGCTGTCTTCTCTTGGACGGTGGTCACTTGAGAATCATTCAATCCCGTGGTATCTACGGCTTGTAATCCCGCCAGGGTTTCTTGCAATACCATCAATGCTTGCGTATCTCCTGTTGTGATAGGATTGGCCAAAATCTCCTCCGTTTTAGCCAATAGAGGAGTCAATCGTTGTTCGGTCTCTTGACGAATTTTAGCCACTTGCGTATCCGTGATGGTTTGGCGTAACTTAGCCAGGTCCGTCAAGGCTTGTTCAAGATGAATCAAGTCAGCGGTTTTCAGATGAATCGCTTGGGTACGCAAGAAAATTTCCACATCTGCCAGGAGAGTCAAGGCGGTGTCAAATTGGCCTTGGTCAGTCAATTGCTGACAGTAATTCAGCAAACTTTGGTGATAGCGTTGGATGACCGACCAGTTGCCAGGGTCTTGCGCAATGACATTGCTAAAGTAAAGACCTGCCTTCGCCACGGCACCTTGTTTCAACAAAGCTTCAGCTTTCTCAAGTCCTTCTTGACTGGCGGTCTCTTGACGATTCACGGGCAACTTAATGCCGGTCTGTTTGGCCAACTCTTTTTCCAACGCCCGAAAATCGCTACGCAGTCCCTCGATACTGGTGGTGAGGTTAGCAACGGTTTGTAGATGTTTATAAGATTGTCCGGCGACAAAAGCTAGGGTGGAACTTATCGCCATTAGGATTAGAGTGAATCTAACCGATTTTAGGGTCATACCGTGTTTTTATAATAGGTGAAAAAATTAAGTGTATTTCATGCCAAAATAGTTGTCAAGTATTGTCGGTTGGAGTGAGTGAAGCGAAGTCTAACCGGAATCAAGCAATTTTAATTTGTTGACGGTTTACTTGTTATAGTAATACTCACCTACTGTTGTACTTTTCGAGGGATAACACCCCTTCGA
>DZAL01000405.1 GCA_022729575.1 Thiomargarita sp. | reverse complement strand
AAAACTCCAGTTAGGTTGAGGGTATTTAACACAATAGTATAATATATTACGTTTATTCGAAATAAATGTAGATTTTTCTGCATTGCAGATAAATTTATTAAAACAACAAATCTTTTTAAAAGCAAAGAATGGATGCCTTGGGTAAAAAAGAGGATGAAGGACATGTTTGGCTGTGATAAGCTCTGGTGAGGTGCCAAAGACCGCTTGGAACCAGAGATCTCCGAATGGGGAAACCTTCTCGCTATATGCGAGAGTAAAGTACCAAGACCCTGTGAATTGAAATATCTTAGTAACAGGAGGAAAAGAAATCGTAAGAGATTCCCTTAGTAGTGACGAGCGAACGGGGAGTAGTCCAAACCTAACTAGTGTAAGGTTCTAGCCGTTGCTAGTTGTGGGGTTGTGGGGTTAATTTAGGGGCAACTAGAATTGTCCCAAAGGAATAGTATTTGTTTAAAAGAAGTGTCTGGGAAGTCACACCATAGAGGGTTATAGTCCCGTATTTGAAAGGTAAATACACCTTTAGTTAGTTCCCAAGTAGCGTCAGACACGAGAAATCTGGCGTGAATCCGGGCCGACCACGGTCCAAGACTAAATACTTTTTTACACCGATAGCGCATAGTACCGTGAGGGAACGGTGAAAAGAACCCCAGAAAGGGGAGTGAAATAGATCCTGAAATTCTTTGCTTACAATTGAGTGGGAGCCTTCGGGTGACCACGTACCTATTGACGAATGGGCTAGCGAGTTATTAATACTAGCAAGGTTAAGACAGTTATAGTCGGAGCCGTAGCGAAAGCGAGTCTGAATAGGGCGATTTAGTTAGTGTTGATAGACCCGAAGCGATATGAGCTAGGCATGGGCAGGCTGAAGGTATACGAAAGTATGCTGGAGGGCCGAACGGGTTGGTGCTGCAAAACCTTCCGATGACCTGTGTCTAGGAGTGAAAAGCTCATCGAATATCGCGATAGCTGGTTCTCTCCGAAATGCATTTAGGTGCAGCCTGTAAATTAGGTCCCATAGAGGTAGAGCTCTGATAAGGCTAGGGGTGTCGAGAGACATTACCAAACCTTGTTAAACTTCGAATGCTATGGAGAATTTTACAGAGTGAGACTGCGGGAGCAAGTTTCGTAGTCAAAAGGATAACAGTCCAGATTTCTGATTAAGGTCCCTAAAGTGTAGTTAAGTGGAAAAGGAGGTGTCTTTACTAAGACATTCAGGAGGTTTGCTTAGAAGCAGCAATCCTTTAAAGAAAGCGTAACAGCTCACTGAACAAGTGAAGGTGCGCCGAAGATGTAACGGGGCTAAACTACATACCGAAATCGAAAGTCATATTTATATGGCGGTAGGAGAGTGTTCTATATGGAATGAAGCATCACTGTGAGGTGGTGTGGACTTTATAGAAGTAAGAATGCTAGCATGAGTAACGACGCCGAGCGAAAATCTCGGCCGCCGAATCCCTAAGGATTCCTACGCAACGTTTATCGTCGTAGGGTTAGTCGAGACCTAAGG
>DZAL01000082.1 GCA_022729575.1 Thiomargarita sp. | reverse complement strand
TTCTTCCCATAACATGAAAGATAGAGTTTTCTTGATTAAATCTAAGTATAATGAGTTAATGTTTCTGTTCATAGGCTATTTTTCGGTAGTCCCCCCAAATTAATGGAGGTCTTAAAATTCAATGGATTACCAAGGTTCAAGGTTTCCTAAATCGTTTAGGAAACCTACTTGACTACCTGGCTGATGAAACACGCCTGGTTGGTTACGACTTAGCTGTTAATTCCCATTTAAGATGATAAGTAAGAGATACGAGAAGAGACATTATCCCAGGCACCATAATTTGCATTAGGTATCTTAAGGGTGCGTGTGGATTAAGATAGCTAAATACCAAAAAATTTCCTATACAGACCAGTGCCAAGAAAATGGATGTTGGATTAGGTGAAAAACACATTATTATCAGTGATGTTAGTACGATTACTGCTGTTAAAACATGATAAGCACTTAATTCAAAGTAAGCATAACGAATCCATTGAATCAATTGGTTAAAAGCAGTTGATCCCCCCGTTAATTGGTCTTCTACCTTTATCAGGTTACCATAGTATTCCATGACATCATAATATTTCCCTAACTGGCGAATATTTTTGTCAAATTTGAACATTTCATATTCAAGATGGTAGTGCTTTTCCCTCAGAAAAGTAAGAGGAGATTTGATAATCCATATCATAGTGTTTTTAAAACCTATTTCTTTCAAAATAGCCGGCACAGAAACCACACCTAATTTTGAAGACCCTAAAGATTTGACTCCATGAACTAAATCTGTACACGTTGCGTCAATGACTAATTGTTTGCTTTCCGCTGTGTTACAGTCTTTTTCGAATAAAGATATTTCACACTTCAAACGACATTGTATGCTAGTTTGTACAACCATACTTTTGGCATAGTTTGCATTATTCGAACTTGACATGAAACAGGAGGCAAGATAGTTTGAAACTGGTATCAAAAAGAATACTGAAATCGCAATTGCACTCCACTTTAAAAAAAGTGGAAAAAAGTTTAAAAATCTGCCACGCATATAACAAATAACAGCCACCCCTATCAATGCAACAGGTAAAATGATTAATTGGTATCTAACATGATATGCCAGAAGGCTAAGTAACACTACAAAAATAATATTTAACTTGCTGTGAGTAACATATTCCCTGGATAAGAAAAAAGAAATCAACACAATTAACAGAAACGAAGTCATTTCAGTCCAAAATCCGTTGATCAGAAAAAATAGGGCGGGTACAATAAAAAATATTGCCGATATGATCAACATGGTGCTTAAAATTCTTTGCACTAACGAAATAGTAATATGGTGATTGATTTCTTTTAGAATAATCCAACCAATAGAAAAAAAACATAGTATATTGAATAGGATAAATAAATGGACAAAGGCATTATCCCAGAGTTTTACAGCAATGATACTTATCAATCTTAAAATAAAACCAAATCCCAACGGGTGAGAATCATTGATTGCTGGGTAAAATGATAGTACCATGTAGTGATAACTATCAAACGATAAAAATGGAGGAGAGAAAATAACATAAAATAAGACTGTAAATATTATAGCAGCAAATGATATCACCAAAATTTTGCTTAGGGTGCCATCTATTTTGGTCTTTGCTATAGACATCGTTTTCGACAAGAATATTGATATAATCACTGAGATTACTGCTATTAGCAAATAAACAGATAAATGAATGGGGGTGATTAAATTGTCTTCAAACAGCGTGTTAAAATTAACGATGCTTACAAAGGCAGGGTCTATACCCGTCGAGCTGACATAAAGCAACCCCTCCTTCTCAGAAAAATTATCAATGTACATAGCCGGTCTAAAATTCTGCAAAATCTCCGTCGCATTCCAATGATATTCCTTACCAGCAGAGGTCAACTGGATGGATTTAATTTTTATCAAAGTCGGTTGACTGCCTGGGTCGATTCTAATAGATTTCACTTGGTCCAGAGGTACGGGCAGACCAAAGATAACGTCTTTAATTCCCTCACCTTTGTCGACGGCATATCTTACCGACTCAGTTTCATTGAAATCTTTGCCCGTGTCATAAAACAATTGGTACATATCACTCTTCTCTGGTGACACAATTTGCAATACCACTTGAGGCGTTGAAAACACTAGGTTAGTATTATGGAATATCACGATGAGAATTAGAAAAGTACTCACGGCGATGGCTAGGCTACCTAGAGGTAACTGGTTTAATCTGGAGAAGTTGGGTAATGAAAACATGGTTGCTATTTTTTCTCTATTAGTTGCAATAGGTGCGTGGGACGCACCCTACATTTGCTGGTTATTTCTCGTTCCAACGCTTCGCGTGTTAACGAGGTTATGGTGTTATAGGATATGGCAACAGTTTCAAATCTTGAATAAATCTAAAGTCTCGCTGGTTCTTTGACAACAGTGAACAATCAAGGGTTAATGCTGTGGCTGCAATTAGCGCATCTGGCATTAATAAGCCATGGCTTAGACGATATTGTTTTAACAAGTTTACTGCTTGGTCACCAATGGCCGCACTCAGAGGAATGACCTCAAATTGCACTAAAAACTGTTCTAGTGAACGCATTTCGGTTTTGTTTTGACAACCTACCAATAACTCCAACTGAGTTATAACGCTAATCGTCAGTTTGTTGATGAGTGCTTCCGTTTTGACACGCGCCATCGCTTCTGCGACACCATTTCCAAGGTCAATCAAAATGTCAGTATCTATCACCATAATCATTTGAACCTACTCCACTCGTTGCGACGCAGTTGTCTAACCCATTCCACACTATCTTTCATCTCCTTATGATTTTTCCACATGCCAATGAAAGGCTCATTACTCCAGTCAGTCAGTGTCGTTACAGCGGTCAAACCTCCTGGCATTGAAGATTTTTCCGATACTTTGTGAAAAGCTATTGGCAAATTCTGAGGTTGGTCCTCTGACCACTGTTGGACGCCGTGGCTAGTCAATAAGCGCAAGGCCGCTTCCACCGCCTCCTTGCCAGTGGGTAAGCCACTCACTTGTGAGGCCAATTTCACCAAATTTTCTTCTATTTCAAGGCAAATTGTCATAATGGTTTCTCCTTATATTAGTTACTCACCTTACGCACCTTTCAATCTGAATCACAGATTGACGCCGATGAAATCGGTGAGGTCATTGAAGCACCCTTCCGAAAGATTTGGAAGACTTCATCTGCGAAATCTGCGTCATCTGCGGTCATCTGCGGTCATCTGCGATTCAGACTGAAAAATGCGTAAGGTAAGTTAATAATTATACGGGTTAGATGGGTAGTCCTAAAATCCTACCGAGAACTTAGGACTGGCAGTCCTTTGAGGACTGCCAGTCCTGATGAAGTTATCACTTACCCTTTGGAACTCCCCCCAAGATAATAGTTAAAGTCAGGGTCAAACCTGACAGGTCTAACAGACCTGTCAGGTTTAATCTAGTTATGATTCTCTAACTCCCTAAATTTTCGGCAAATTTCAACAACTCCCCAAGTGCATACGCCGCATCAATTTTCTCAATTACCAATCCTTTCTTATAATTTCTCACCCGTTCTGGAGGCGCACCAATGTCAAAGACTGCCAATGGCAGTTCCATCATCATTATTTCGTCCGTAGTGAAAGAGAACGTTTCTGGACAAATCGAAGGAATGAAGACTATACTGATATTATGCTTTTCGATAAGCGATGGTAGCTCTTCCCGTTTATATTCTCCAGTGACTATCACTTTATCACTTGATATTGCCTCACTAACCTGACCTATGATGATAATTTTGGCATCATAATTTTTCTCTTCAAGCAGTTTTGCCATCTGCTTTAAGATTTCAAGCCCTTTATGAAAATTAATACTACCCACCACCCCTATATGCAAAGTGCCTCGTTCAGGTACAAACTTTAGCGGAAAAAAGCCTTCTACCTTATGCGGTGAAACGATAATCTTTTCTTCCGACAGAGATTGATAGGCTGTTTTTAGAATATCTTTAGAAGAATTAGAAAAACAAACTATTTTATCCGCTACAGCGAGAAAATCGCCCCACACGGCCCGCCATTTTATGATGTCGAGGCTCTCTCTTTCAACAAATCCTCTAAATTCACCAAAATTATTGGCCAGACAGTTTTGGCAGGTTTCCAGATGAGCGGGCACTTGACAATAAACCCCTTGGTCGTTGATTAAGACATAACTAGGACAAATTGAAAAATAGTCATGTAGGTAAAAAACGAGATACGGGTTAAAATTCTTTTTTAAGAGAGTTACTAGAGAAACTATCTCCAATGGTTTCTCCAGAGTGACTACCTCATTAACATGAACTTCGCTGATTCTGACTAAAGAAAATAGTTTTCGTATTTCTATGAAACTCTCGAATTTATACTCAAACTGATAGGAGTCCTTCTGGAAAGCCATCTTAAAAATGTTATAATGAGAATTGTAGGTTAACAACAATACTGGTCGGTTATCAACAATCCATTCTCCCCTGATTTTTTTGCGAAAGATATTGGCACCGCCACCAATGTCATGGTCAATAATCAATACCGCCCCGGTTGCAGCACTGTCCGCAGAAATCCGAATAATTAAAAACTCGCGCAACATTTTCAATGGGTCACGTTTGATAAAGTCTTCCACCAATCCAGGATATTCTGGATGCAAACGCACTTGTTTAGCGAAGTTATCTCTTTTTAACTGTTCTTTTTCAAGAGATGAAAACACGCCACCATGTTTGTGATAGACAAACAAATTGGGCACGATAATATTTTTATAACCGGCCTTTTTAGCTCTCATGCACCAATCATTTTCTTCTCCATAACCACGCCCAAAAACTTGTTCATTGAATAGGCCGATTTGCGCAACCACCGTTTTATTCATGCCCATGCAGAAACCTACGCCCGTAGGAATCTCAACGTAAACATCCGTAATTTTAACTTGTTGAAAAAATTTGTCAAGTTCAATGACATTCAAATTGTTAAATAATGGATTATCCTGTAAAAAATTAGGAAAACTGCAAATGGTCCCGGCATTGGTAAAAGGTGTCGTACTAGCAATGATGTTTGGATTGGTCACTATCGGGTACATCAGTCTTTCTAACCAGTGCGGTGGAACTTCAGTATCCTGATTTAACAGGACAAAGTGAGACTTAACATATTTATAGGCATTGTTTACGGCACCCACAAACCCTAAGTTCTTTTCGGCTCTGATATACAGAAATTGGGAGTAATTGTCCTGAATTTCTCGTAAATAAGCAACGACTCGTTGGTCGGTGCTGGCATCATCAAACAAAATGACTCGATAAGGAAGGGTCGTATGGTTGATAATAGCAGGAATCAACACGGTCAGATATTCATAGCCATTAAAGATGGGAATGATAATGTCTATCGGAGCATTTATCTCTACATGAGGTATAAAAGCGGTAGGCAAAAAGTGATTTAAAGCATAACTTAGCCAAGTGATCTTGTCCAACTCAGGAACTTTTCTATCCACAATATCCAACAACCGATTGCTATAAAAACGGTTGACTGCATGACTCCTTCTTGAAGGAAAAGCTATAGAAAAATTATCAGCCTCTATAGTTAGATTAGGGGAATAAGCCGGGTCATTCATTAAACGCTCCCGCCACCGTTTTTGCAGATATAAGGTTTCAGCCTTTAATCGTGCTTGTCGGTCAGGCGTGTCATCATAACCGCGACTCTTCATTTCATCATGATAAAGTTCCGCATAAGGGGTCCATAAAATCCGCAATCTTAATTTATCCTGAATTTTCAAACATAAGTCAACATCATTGTAAGCCACCGCTAAATCCTGACTATTAAAGCCACCTACCGCCATGAATACGGCTTTGCGCAGCATCATACAAGCCCCCGTGACTGCGGAAAAATTTTGTAAGAGTTGTGCGCGACCAAAGTAACCACCTTGTCCCCGTGGCAACCACTTATGCGCATGTCCTGCGACATGAGCGAATCCTGGGGCACCCACTCCTAAGACTACCCCTGCATGTTGCAACGTATTGTTAGAATGCCACAAACGCGCACCAACTACACCAATTTCAGGTCGTAACGCCTGGCTGACCATTTCGCTTAACCAACCTTCATGGATAACTTTTGTGTCATTGTTTAAAAACAGTATAAATTCTCCACAGGCATGTTCAACAGCTAAATTATTAACGGCCGCAAAATTAAAAGGTTGAGGATATTGGATAATCCGGGCTAATGAATGGGTTTGTAAGTATTCCAAATAAGCCAATGTTTCTGCTTCATCACTACGATTGTCAACAATGATAATTTCAAAATTAGCGTAGTCAGTTTTAGCCAAAATACTGCCCACACAAGTTTGTAACAACTTGGCTTGATTGTAGGTAGGAATAATGATACTGACCAGCGGCAGCTTAGGCGGTAATGGGTAACGCACTCGTAACTGACCGGGACAGTTAAAGGCTTCCTCCACATAAGCCGCCACTAGGCCACGACGGTTTAAATAGTCACGCACGGCCCGTTTGGCCGCGTCGAGAATGCGAAACTGAGCTTCTTTAGGCGATGAAAACTGGTTCGATACACGCTGATGATATAAAACATGAGGAAAATGTTGAATTTGGGTAGGACTGATTTGTTCAATCGCCCGCAGGGCAATATCATAATCATGAATATCCTCGAAACTCTCTCGAAAACCACCCATATTACGTATTAATTCAGTTTTATAAACCGCCAAATGTTTAACAAAGTTTTGGGATAAGAATAAATCGGGATTCCAGTCACATTTGAAGTAGGGTTCAATACGTTGGTTTTGTTCATTAATTTTATCCTCATCGGAATAGATGAGCATAACCTCCGGCTGCGCGACAATCGTTCCCGCGATAAAATACAACGCATGGTGAGGTAATAAATCGCCACAGTCTATGAGGGCCAGATAATCGCCTTTGGCTAAATTTAAGGCATGGTTGTAAGCCACAGTAGTCGTATGAAGTTCTTGAAAAGCCATCTGAATACGGTGATCTTCAGAAGTTTGCTGCTCCCATAACTGACGCAAATCTGATGGGATAGAAGCACTGGCGACTATATACATTTCCCAATAGGGATAAAGTTGATTTTTGATAGATTCAACTGTTGCCAGCAACCCACTTTCACGATAACTATCCACATAGATTAGTAAAGAAATCTGCGGAGGATTCTCCCACTCTTGAATTCGAGAACGCAAATAGACAATATTATCTTCTGTTAAAGTATCATAATTATTAATCCACTGTGGATACTCTACAAATTTATGCCAATGTTTATTTGCTAACTCAGATTTATTCTGTTGTTGGTATACCTTGACCAAATTTTCATGGTAATTTAGTACGGTAGAATTAATAGCAATTGCTTGAGAAATGAGTTGCTCTGCTTCATTGAAATGTCCCGTTTGAGCAGCTATTATCCCTAATAAATGTAGAGCATCACTATAGCGTGGTACAGCCTGTAAAATCTGTCTGCATAATACTTCTGCTTGGTGAATGTTATTAGCATTAAAATATTGGGCTGCCAACTGATAGGCTTGTTCCACAGAATATTGTGCAGTTGGTGAAGAAGCCAAGGTCTGAGGAAAAGTATATGGATTAGATTTGTTATTATCTTTGGTCATAGTATAATATTTCGAATTTTAAATCTTTAAACGGGTAATTTTTCACATGTTCTCGATGACTCGCCATCAACTTGCCACCCATTGGCTCACCATACCCACTGAGCAACTTGCAGAAGTTTATGCCGGTGACCTGGGCAATGCTCATCGTTCCTTATTAAATAACGGGATTCAGTATGAACCCATGGAAACTGAAACAGAGCATCAATTCACCCAACAATTACTGGCTTACGTGGCCACAGGTTTTGAACAACCATTGGCTATTCAATATTTATTAGCCGCCATGTTGTATTATCGCGCAGACCAATTGCCCTTGCAATATCAGAAAGCTACTGTGCCAGGATGGTTTTTAGCCGATTACTTGAAATTTATGTTCACACCGCCCCGTCTATTTCAGCAAGTGGGTGAATCGTTACATTATTGCAAATACCTGCAAAATTGGGTTAATTTTTTACATGCGGTTATTTTCTCACAACCAGAGGCCGAATTTCAACGACAAATAGCAACTTTTTTTGCTCAATCGGCTAGTTTCTTACCACTTTATTTCAATACTGAAAACCTGTGCGAGGTGTTTACTAAGAGAGGGGATATTTTAGAATTGGTCTTGAATAAACAGGGATTCCCCTTAGAATACTCATTTCCCCCTCAATCTTCAGCATCACCAAAAATTCGTGTGGGAATTTTAACTAGGCATTTTACACCCCATACGGAAACTTTTGCAACTATCCCTCTATTTGAGTATCTTGACCGTGACCAATTCGAAGTTATCTTATACACTTTGCAAGTCACTCAGGAGCCTTTAGAGCAATATTGTTTAAGCCGGGTTGATAAGTGGATTCACTTACCGCCTCAATTAATTGACCAGGTGCAAACCATTCGAGCCGACGATTTGGATGTGTTGTTCATAGGCACCAACATTGCCGCCGTGACTCATCCGATTACCGTATTGGCCGCCTATCGGCTGGCACGGCTCCAAGCCACCTGTTTTAATTCCCCGGTGACCACGGGTCTTCGCAACATGGATTATTATCTCACCGGTAAATTATGTGAACCTTCGGCTCAAGGGCAATCTCATTATCGAGAACGATTAATTACTATGGAAGGTACTGGTTTTTGCTTCAGTTACACGGTTGAATCTTATACCAAAACTATTGAAATTGATAGAGCCAGTCTAAATATTTCAGAGTCAGCCACGGTGTTTATATCCGCGACCAATTTTTTTAAACTGATTCCAGAATTAAGGGAGATTTGGGTAAAAATCTTGGTGAAAGTGCCTAACTCAGTATTAATCTTACTCCCCTTTGGACCCACCTGGTCAGATAGTTATCCCGTTGATTTATTTATAAAAAATATGCAGGCACTACTGGCTCGTCATGGCGTTGATGGCACCCGACTGCATATTTTTAAGCCATTGCCTAATCGGGCCGATGTCAAAGAAGTGCTGAAATTGGGAGATGTCTATTTAGATTCTTATCCCTATGCTAGTACCACCTCGTTGATTGATGCGCTAGAAGTAGGATTGCCAACGGTAGTGAGAGAAGGTAAAACTTTACGGTCAAGAATGGGCGCCGCAGTGTTAAAGTCTATTTCGCTTGTTGACCTGGTCACCGATGACGAGAAATCTTATATTCGTTTAGCGGTTGGGTTGGGAAATCAGCCACAACTAAGAGCTAAGAAGAAACAGCAAATTCTTGAAAAAATGCGAATGAATCCTCCTTTTCTGGACAGCCGTAATTATGCCGCCAAAATAGGTAAACTGTTACAGAAATTAGTAAAGGAATCGCCGAAAAAATAATCCCTTGGAGTCCAAATCTTTAGATTTGGGATTGCCAAATCTGAAGATTTGGACTCCAGTTTAATGTTCATTCAACTTTTTTGGGATACTCAATATGCCACTAGAATTTTCTCAATTGACGCTCTCCCCAGGCAGTCAATTGCTGGTTAAAAATGTAAATTGGGCCATGTTTGAACATATTTTGGAAGAAATGAGCGAGACCACCGCCGCACGATTGTCTTATAGCAATGGGTTATTAGAAATTATGGTGCCTTTACCAGAGCATGAAGTAGATAAAATTATCATTGGTAATTTGATAGAGATTATTCTCGAAGAACTCAACCATGAATTTTGGTGTTTAGGCTCAACTACCTTAAAAAATGACCAAATGAATCATGCGGTAGAGCCAGATACTTGTTTTTACATTGAGCATGAGAAGCAAATCCGAAGTAAAAAGCGGTTGAATTTAAGTCAAGACCCACCGCCAGATTTGGCTTTGGAAATTGATTTGACTTCACGCACGCACTTTGATAATTATGAAAAACTGGGGTTGCCAGAGTTGTGGCGATATGATGGAAAAACTTTAGAAATTCATCTGTTACAAGAGGGCCACTACCAAGTGTCAAAAACCAGTTTACATTTTCCGCAATTGCCCTTGACGGAGGTTATTCCTTATTATGTGGAGCGTAGTAAAGTGATTGGCCGCAATGCTACGATGAGAGAATTTCGTCGGTGGTTGGCAGAGCGGTTAGCTTTGTAAGTACAGATGCTATTCCTTCGAGGCGGCCAAAATAGGTAAACTGTTACAGAAATTAGTAAAGGAATCGCCGAAAAAATAATCCCTTGGAGTCCAAATCTTTAGATTTGGGATTGCCAAATCTGAAGATTTGGACTCCAGTTTAATGTTCATTCAACTTTTTTGGGATACTCAATATGCCACTAGAATTTTCTCAATTGACGCTCTCCCCAGGTAGTCAATTGCTGGTTAACCATGTCAATTGGACTATGTTTGAACATATTTTGGCGGAAATAGGTGAAACTGCCGCTTCACGATTGTCTTATAACAATGGGTTATTAGAAATTATGGCACCCTTACCAGAGCATGAAGATGATAAAGAAATCATTGGCGATTTAATCAAACTGCTGTTGGAAGAGCTTCAAGTAGAGTTTAGAACTTTAGGCTCGACGACGTTCAAACACCAATTGATGCAATACGGCGTGGAACCTGACCAATGTTTTTATATTCAACATGAATCGGTGATTCGTGGCAAAAAACGCCTAGATTTAACTATCGACCCACCACCAGATTTGGTTTTGGAAATTGATTTGACTTCGCGTACTCATTTTGATAATTATGAAAAATTGGGGGTGCCGGAGTTATGGCGGTATGATGGAAAAACTTTGGAGATTCACCTGTTGCAAGCTGGTACTTACCGGGTTTCGAAAACCAGTTTACATTTTCCGCAATTACCGCTGACTGAGGCTATCCCTTATTATGTGGAACGTAGTAAAGTGATTGGTCGCAATGCGACGATGAAAGAATTTCGTCGGTGGTTGGCTACTCAGGGAGGCCAAATCTTTAGATTTGGCAATCCCAAATCTGAAGATTTGGATTCCAGTGTCGACTGATAGTGTTAAAAAAGGGGGGGGGAAATGCGATTGGGCCAACCACAGGTGTAGGTGATTCGAGCGGGGGCCAAAGGGCATTTTGGGCCAGCCACCCGGGTGTGGCTATTTGGCTCACGGGTAGATGAGCAATTGCTTGGGGGAGATATAGACCTCTATATTGAACCTGAAATTCAGGATCCGGTCGAATTAGTGGAGGCTAAACTGCGTTTTTTATTAGAATTATATAAAAAATTCGGTGAGCAAAAGATTGATGTCGTGGTACACCGTGGGGCCTGTGAGGAACAATTTCCAATTTATCAGGTAGCTAAAGAAACTGGGGTGCGATTGTTATGAGTCAGAGTTATCTTTCGACATTAGAAATTTGTACACGCCATGCCGAGCGGTTAGCTTGGGCAATGGCTAGTTTACGCGCTAGGTTTCCTCTGTCAGCGGAGACCATACAGGAATTGAGCGAGGTGGAATTAGCGATACTGGATCAATTTACCGCCCGTTTTTCAAAGTTACAAGATGCTATGGGGGCCAAACTTTTTCCAGCGGTGTTAGAATTAACTAAAGAGCAGGGAAAGTTAGTCGCGTTTTTGGATAAATTGCATCGTTTAGAAAAAATTGGTGCGATTCCTTCGGCTGAAAACTGGTTACTGTTGTGGGAGACGCGTAATCAATTTGCTCACGATTATCCTGAGGATCCCGTGATTCAGGCGGCTACTCTTAACCAGGCTTATGTCCTCGCTGACGATTTGTTGAGGGTACTTGGACATATTGAAGGCTTCGCTAACAATTATCTTTGACAATAACAGTTTGTCCAAATTTGAAGATTTGGACTCCAGATACCAAATCTGAAGATTTGGACTCCAGTGTCTGTTATCACTTAAAATGGGAGACTATTCATGGAAAAACTAATTCTGGCCAAAGTATCATTGGCCGATTTAAAACGTTTGGTCAATCTTCAAGAAGGTGCCGTCGCTTCGTACCTCTGGACCAAAACCGATTCGATATCTTTGACTGACAATGAGTTGCGGCAAGTACAAAACCTTAAGTGCCGCTTGTCAAATTGTGATACTCACTTAATGAATGAAGCGACTATTTGGGCCAGAGGTATTTACCCACTGCTCTTGTTAGCGGAGCAAGGCAATATTCAGGCTTGGGCCGAAATCACTTTACAAGCACGTTATCCGGCATTTGAATTAGAAGGTGTGGCGGATGGTGTGTTGGCTGAGTGTGAAGCTGGATTACTGACCTCACCTTACCTGGTGGTGGTAGAGGCGAAAAAAGGTGTAGAGGGGCAAATTCCGGTGTTTCAATTGCTGGGACAATTGTTAGTTGCCGCGCATCTTAATTGGGAAACTGATCATCAGGAGTGTCAAGAAATTTTTGGATGCTATACGATCGCCGATAGTTGGAAATTTTTGCGAGCCGAAGTAACGAGTATAAATACCGAGTTGCCTACTATGCAAATAGAATATTCGAGAGAGTATGTAGAAAAATTAGAGGCCGAGATTATTTTGAAAATTTTGAAAAAAATTGTGGCCAAACGTGTAAGTAAAAGGTCATCGGAGTGTTAAACTTTAGTTTGACAGGACGACCTGCTGAGGTCATGGGAGGACTAAGTTGGGATTAACTCTGAAGTGTTTCTGGAATTTCGTTTCGCTC
This sequence comes from Thiomargarita sp., assembly GCA_022729575.1. Classification (GTDB taxonomy): domain Bacteria; phylum Pseudomonadota; class Gammaproteobacteria; order Beggiatoales; family Beggiatoaceae; genus JAABRD01. The sequence goes on along the minus strand of DZAL01000082.1, from coordinate 11,180 downwards.
ATTCTCGAAACAGTAAGTACTGAAGCAGAAATTCGGCGGTATTTTCCCTCACCCCCGGCCCCTCTCCCAAAGGGAGAGGGGCGAAAGAAAATACGAGAAAATTTATACTTCAGTACTTATCCACCATTTAACCAGAGTTTTCATTCAAAATTGGAGGTTATTCATGGAAAAATTAATTATTTCAACAGTTTCAGTGGCCGCTTTAAAACGTTTGGTCAATCTGCAAGAAGGTGCTATCGCTTCGTACCCCTGGACCAAAACCGATTCGATGTCTTTGACTGACGATGAATTGCGGCAGGTACAAGACCTTAAGTCTCGCTTATCAAATTGTGATACTCACTTGATGAATGAAGCGACCATTTGGGCCAGAGCGATTTATCCTCTGTTGTCATTAGCCGAGCAAGAGCCTTTTCAGGCCTGGGCGCAAGTGCCCTTACCAGCGCAGTATGCACAATTTGAAATCGAAGGTATTGCTGATGGGGTGTTGGGAAAAGCCGTGGCGGGACGAGTGGAGTCTCCTTATTTAATGGTGGTGGAAGCTAAACCGGGCCTGGACCGTCAAAACCCGGTATTTCAACTGTATGGACAACTGTTAGCCGCTGCTCATCTAAATTGGGAAACTGATCCGCAACCCATTCAAGAAGTGTTTGGTTGTTATACCATTGCCGATACTTGGAAGTTTGTGCGAGCGGAAATTCAGAACCTCGAAACGGATAAGCCCACTATGCGGCTTGAATTTTCCAAAGAATATGCGGAAAAATATGAGGCCGAAATCGTCTTGAAAATACTGAAATTAATAGTGGCTAAAATGCTGGTTAACTCGGTGGGTGCCGTCACCAAAGATTTAAGTTTCTTTTCCTAAAGAAACTTAGTTTCTCATTCATGGTTTGGATACTTAATATGCAATTAGAATTTTCTCAATTGACGCTCTCGCCAGGCAGTCAATTGCTGGTTAACCAGGTCAATTGGCTCATGTTTGAAAATATTTTGGCAGAACTGGGCGAGAGCACCGCCGCACGATTATCTTATAGCAACGGGTTATTAGAAATTATGGTGCCTTTACCAGAGCATGAAGTAGATAAAATTATCATTGGTAATTTGATAGAGATTATTCTCGAAGAACTCAACCATGAATTTTGGTGTTTAGGCTCAACTACCTTAAAAAATGACCAAATGAATCATGCGGTAGAGCCAGATACTTGTTTTTACATTGAGCATGAGAAGCAAATCCGAAGTAAAAAGCGGTTGAATTTAAGTCAAGACCCACCGCCAGATTTGGCTTTGGAAATTGATTTGACTTCACGCACGCACTTTGATAATTATGAAAAACTGGGGGTGCCAGAGTTGTGGCGATATGATGGAAAAATCTTAGAAATTCACCTGTTGCAAGCTGGTATTTACCGGGTTTCGAAAACCAGTTTACACTTTCCGCAATTGTCCTTGATTGAGGCTATTCCTTATTATGTGGAACGTAGTAAAGTGATTGGCCGCAATGCTACGATGAGAGAATTTCGTCGGTGGTTGGCAGAGCGGTTAGCTTTGTAAGTACAGAGGCTATCCCTTCGATGAATAGCATCTGTCAGGGGGAATCGTGTGGCTCCCAATAGACAATGGCAAGGTTTCCTAAACTTCGAAGGTTTAGGAAACCTCGGGGTTGCACTAACTACTTCTTGGCTTAGTTTACATTCCAAGCAATTGGTGGCTACTGCTTATACCAGTCAATATCGCATAATTCTAAACTACTTTATTTTCATCACTGGTTGGTCTGGGTGTGCAGGATTGGGTATTAAGCATTGTTCACGGCAGTTAACAAGTAAATCCATCTTTTCCAAAACCGTTTGTCCAATCAACACTTCATCGCCTAGCACTAAGGCTTCTTCACTCGTGTGTCGACCTAGTATTTCCACTAAGACCGCTTCTGTGACATCTACTTCTTCTCTGCGACCATCGGCATATTCGGCTACTTGTTTGAAGAGTCTAACTAAACCTAATCGTTCTACTACATAAGACGGCAGCACTAAGGAAACACATCCTGTATCAACCATTCCCGTGGCCTCGTAGCAACGTACTTCGGACGGTGGCATTAACTGCCGTCGCATCAAAGTGGTATCTCCAGAGTTAGTCAACTTAACTTTTATCTTTACTTCACCCATTTTTTGATTTCTCCTTAACATCGTGTACAATTTTCGAGTCGGTCCGAAATTCTCAAACGGTTGTTGTCCCTTGAAGGGATAGCATTCGTATGTGGAAAAATTCTTAAGATTACGTCGTGTGCTTAACACGTTGCAAATATGTTTGCACCCGAGCTTTCCTAAACCTTCAAAGCTTAGAAAAACCTACTTTCATAATCTCCTGAAACTAATTAATCACTTATGCCGCAGCTACTTAACCGCCATCAACTAGCTACCTATTGGCTTACTTTACCCCCCAACCAACTGGCTACTGCGTATATCGGTCAAATCGGGGTAGTCCCTACCAACCAATGGAGGTATTAAAAATCAAGGTGTTGCCAAAGGTAAACTCAATCTTCAGCATCACTAAAAATTCGTGTGGGAATTTTAAGCAGGCATTTTACACCTCATACGGAAACTTTTGCAACTATTCCTCTATTTGAGTATCTTGACCGTGACCAATTCGAAGTTATCTTATACACTTTGCAAGTCACTCAGGAGCCTTTAGAGCAATATTGTTTAAGCCGGGTTGATAAGTGGATTCACTTACCGCCTCAATTAATTGACCAGGTGCAAACCATTCGATCCTTTCTGGACAGCCATAGTTATGGGGCCAAAATAGGGAAGTTGTTACAGAAATTGGTGAAGGAGTCGCAGAAAAAATAATCCCTTTAGAGTCCAAATCCCCAGATTTGGCAGTCCCCAATCTGAAGTTTTGGACTCCAGTTTAATGTTCATTCAACTTTTTTGGATACTCAATATGCCACTGGAATTTTCTCAATTGACGCTCTCGCCAGGCAGTCAATTGCTGGTTAAAGATGTTAATTGGACTATGTTTGAAAATATTTTGGAAGAAATGAGCGAGACCGCCGCCGCACGATTGTCTTATAGCAATGGGTTATTAGAAATTATGGTGCCTTTACCAGAGCATGAAGATGATAAGAAAATTATCAGTAATCTGATAGAATCCATTCTGGAATCTCTCAATATTGAGTTTCGTTCGCTCGGTTCCACTACCTTGAAAAATGCTCAGATGACTCAAGGTGTTGAAGCTGACGATTGTTTTTACATTGAGCATGAGAAGCAAATCCGAGGTCAAAAGCGGTTAAATTTAAGCCAAGACCCACCGCCAAATTTGGCTTTGGAAATTGATTTGACTTCGCGTACTCACTTCAATAATTACGAACAACTGGGGGTGCCAGAGTTATGGCGATATGATGGAAAAATCTTAGAAATTCACCTGTTGCAAGCTGGTACTTACCGGGTTTCGAAAACCAGTTTACACTTTCCGCAATTGTCCTTGATTGAGGCTATTCCTTATTATGTGGAACGTAGTAAAGTGATTGGCCGCAATGCCATGATGAGAGAATTTCGTCGGTGGTTGGCTGACCAGTTGGCTTTAGCTTCCCAACTGGCCCTGTAGTTCGAGATTTTGATAGTGCTGAAAGGTGGGTGACCAGTCGTCCAGGACTGCCAGTCCTAACTTTTCACCCAAATTTCAGGACTACCGATTATTTAAACATTATCAACGTTATTACCAACATGAGCATAATACCATGAATACTAAACGTGGCTAGATTATCAAGATGATGGTTACGACGGACTAATACTCGGACCACACTAATATCTCGAGGCTCGCTGGTGGCGAGGCATTGATAAATAGCTTCCGCAGTGGCACGTAATGCTTTGCTCGTTACTATCAACGCAAAAATATTCATCATCACAAATAGACTGTAGCCAGCCAGGATGGCTATTTTATTGTCAAAAGTCCAGGTTACCTCGTCTTTAGCTAGAATGTAGCCGCCCAATGCAATGACAAAAAAGGTGTAGAAGTTCCATAAAAAATCAAAGCGAGTGGTCAATTTAAAATAGATGTCTAGCAGGTCTTTACAACTCATGGTTTACCTCCGAATAAGGGTTAGGGAAATTTTTGTAATATAAATTTATTAAGATATTATCTCGTTCCCACGCGCTGGCGTGGGAATGCCGTCGGGACGCGCCAGCGTCCCTTTCCCGCCACGCTGGCGGTTGCCCACCGCATTCCCACGCCGGCGCGTGGAACCGAGATAATCAGACTCTGATCAGGCCGCGATAAATCTCTTCTAATTCATGAGTACAATTTACCCAGTCCATTAATCTGGAATGTCGTAATCGTTCTCGTAATTCTTGTCGCAAAGTTTGCAAATATTCCAGGTCATTGGCTAGTCTAACGCAGGTATTTACATATTCTTCTGGGGTGTAGGTGACTAATTCTGGTAGTCCTAACGTCGATAAAATACTTAAGCCTTGACGAGAAACGTGCCGGTCTCCTACCAGGGTGACTACGGGGATTCCCATCCATAAGGCTTCAAAGGTGGTGATTCCGCCGGTAAATGGGTAGCTGTCTAAGGCTAGGTCAATGTGATGGTAAGGCATTAAATGTGACGGAGGAGCGTTAGCCGGTTCTAACATCAACCGGGTGGAGTCGATTCCCAGTGTAGCAAATTGGTCTATAAAATTTTGGCAAGTCGGTTGGTCATGGAAACTGTTATTTTTAACGAACAATTTAGAATGGGGTACCGCTTGTAATATTTCGGCCCACCAGCCAAATAATATCGAGTTGAGTTTGTAATAACCATTTAAGCAACCAAAAGTGATGTAACCTTTTTCCAGTGCTGGCAAGGGATTGACCAGCGGGCTATCTTGGTGAGGACAATAACAAAAATAACTGCCGGTCATTCTGAGCAAAGTTTCCGAATTAATAGATTCCGTCTGCCCCACGGGATCCATATAGTTATCGGTGATGCGATAATCGATGCTAGTTAAGCCGGTGGTGTTGGGATAGCCAAGATAGGTGACTTGTACCGGTGCGGGTTTTCTGGCAAATACTAAGAGACGATTGCCCGCAGTATGACCCGATAAGTCGACTAAAATATCAATTTGGTCTTGCTGAATTTGCTTCGCCAATTTTTCGTCGGACCAACTGGCGCAGTTGCACCAATGGTCGGCATAACGTTGCAATCGTACCGTGACCTCATCGGTATTTAAGCTATTGTAATAACAGAAAATTTCAAACTGTTGATGGTCATGGTGAGCTAAAATGGGGTCAAGGACGGAAGATACCGCATGTGCATAAAAATCGGCAGAAACATAGCCCAGTTTTAATCGTGGTGAGGACCGTGGTTGAGCTGGAATGGGCCGAGAGACTGGAGGAGTGAGCGGTTTAGCGTATTGCTCATTAAATTGCTGATGTTCGGCAAAAATAGTGGCCACGTCGTATTCTGGTAAGTAATTCAAGCCCAGTAATAAATTGCTATACATCCACGCTTCGGGATTCATTTGCAGGGCAGTTTTATAATAGGCGATCGATTGCGTGACGTTACCCAGGTTTTTATAAACCATGGCCAAGCCGTTGTAAATACCCACATCATCAGGTTTTAAGGTCAAGGCTTGTTGAAAACAGGCTAAAGCCTCAGTGAGTTTTCCTTGTTTGGTTAAACCTCCGCCCAAATTATTGTGGAGGTCAGCCGCTTGAGGCTCGAAAGTGAGTGCCTGTTGATAACATTGCACTGCTTCCGAATAGTGGCCCAATTCATACCGGATGATTCCCAAACTCTTGTAAATCGCTGTTGCTTGGGGAAATAACTGGAGGGCTTGTTGACCATGGTATACTGCTTCCAACAGTTTGCCCTGGCGATACAGCATCAGATTCAATTTGTAATGAGCATCTATATGGTTAGGCGTGAGGTTCACTAATTGTTGAAAATGCTCCTCGGCTTCCTGCCACTGCTCTTGTGCTTCGAATAAGGTGCCGAGATTGAGATGGATTTCCGGCGCTTCGGGTTTTAAGGCTAAGGCTTGTTGATAATAAGTCAAGGCTGCTTGCCATTGACCTTGCTGTTTGAGGACTTCAGCCAAATTATTTAGGGTGTCAAAGTCTTGAGGGTGTAATTGTAATGCCTGTTGGTAACAACTGACGGCTTCATTTAGTTTGCCTTGCGCGGTAAACACATTGCCCAAATTATAATGTGCTTGGGCCGCGGCCGGATGAGTAACGAGCAGTTGTTGCAAACAGGTGGCCGCTTCCTCCAACTGGCCCGATTGTTTTAGCGCAATGCCTAAATTATTGAGCGACTCAGAATGGGTTGGATTTAGGCGGAGGGTGTGACGAAAATTCTCAATCGCTTCTGCCACGCGCTGTTGGGCCATGAGTGCATTGCCTAAATGGTAATAAAATAGGGGGATGGTCGAATTGCTCTGAATTGCACTTTGAAGGAATCCGATAGCAATCTCATATTCTCCTGTTTGCCCGGCAATCATGCCTAATAAGTACAGCACTTCAGCATTGGTGGGATCCGCCTGTAATACTTGACGATAAATCTTCTCGGCCTGGGCTAACTCGCCGGCCTGATGGTGTTGACGGCCAAATTGAATGGCTTGAGCAAGGGTTAGTGTGGGCATAGTTACTCCGTAAAAGTGGGTGGTCTCTCTCCCAGGGATAAGGGATATAGCAAATCTCACTTGAGTGAATATCATTAAGTCTAGTACAGCGGATTGAGGAGATAAGTACTGAGGCAGAAATTTTGCGGTATTTTCCCTCACCCCCGACCCCTCTCCCAGAGGGAGAGGGGCGAAAGAACATACGAGAAAATTTATACTTCAGTACTTAAGCGAATCAACCAGTAGGTCGGCCTTCGCCGGGTATCTCCCCAAGCCGCGGTCCGCGAGACGATATTCACTCCAGTGAGATTTGCTAAGTACTGAAGCAGAAATTTTCTCGCATATTCTTTCGCCCCTCTCCCTCTGGGAGAGGGGTTGGGGGTGAGGGAAAATCTAACGGGTCTGCCATAATTTAATCGTTCGGTCATCGCTACCACTGGCTAACCAGTGGCTATCTGCGCTAAAGGCGAGCGCATTGACCGCGCTGTAATGTCCTTTGAGGATTCGTAATTCTCTACCAGTCGCTACCGACCACAATTTAATCGTCGAGTCCCAACTGCCACTGGCTAACCATTGACCCGTAGGATTAAAAGTGACCGACCACACCGTATCATAATGACCAGGTAAAGTCAATTGTTCGCTACAGGAAGTCATGGACCATAATTTAATCGTATGGTCCTTACTGCCACTGGCTAACCATTGGTCATCTGGACTAAAGGCTAAACTGGCAATAAAATCAAAATGACCCGTTAATGTGCATTGCTCCTCTAAAGTAGTCAGTGACCAGCGCTTAATCGTGAGGTCGTGACTGCCACTGGCTAACCACTGTCCATCATGACTAATCGCTAGTGCCATCACGGCGGCTTGGTGACCGGAGAGGGTTTGTTGTCGTTGACCGGTCTGGATCGACCATAAAATTATCGTCTGGTCAAAACTGGCACTGGCTAACCATTGTCCATCAGGCGTAAACGCGACGGAGGAGACCCAATCGCGATGACCACGCAACTGCCATTGCACTTGACCGGTGGCGACGGACCATAAGATGACCGTGTTATCATCACTCCCACTGGCTAACCATTGACCGTCGGCACTGATAGCCAGGCTGGTGATAAAATCGGTATGAGCGGTTAAGGTACGCCATTCTCGGCCTTTAGTGACCGACCATTGTTTAATCGTTTTATCGCCACTGCCACTGAATAACCATTGTCCATTGGGACTAAACACGACGGCGGAAATTCCGCTGGTATGGCCGTCGAGACTGTAGGCTTCTTTAAAACTGGCTACGTAACGTTGATTAGCTTTTTCATAAATCGCTTGTGCCATACTGTCTTGGCCTAAAGTGTTTAAGGTATGCGCCCAGTGCCACCAACTACGATAGCTGTCTGGTTGCAATTGTGTCGCTTGTTCAAAACAGGAGAGGGCTTCTTGTGATTGTCCCAAGTCTGCCAGCGCGAGACCACGGTACAGTAGTGGATAGTGGGTAGTGGCGGTAGTGGCAGAGGAGGTGCCGGTTTGGGTAAGCGTGGGAGTTAAGCATTCGACGGTTTTAGTGGGCTGGCCGGCTTCATACCAGGCGATGCCTTGTTTGACGGCGGCTTCAGTTAACGTGGGTTGATAAGTTAAGGCTTGGTTAAACTGTAGAGCCGCTGACTCTGGGTAACGTAATTGCAGTAATTGCAAACCCTCCTCGTAACTGACGGCGGCTTGGTTATGGCGATAGGTTTGTTGCAATAATTCTAGGTGCGGCGATAACCAGTCGACAGGAAATTCCGTGGCTAACTGAAATAAGCGTGGCTCATAGTTAGGGTCGAGATTGAGGTAGTACCAATCGGCAAAAAAGGCGGCTAATAATTTATAGGTGTTGACTATCTGTTGGCGAATTAGATAAAGACTGTCATCAGAGTCGTAGCCTTGTTGTGCTAAACCTTTTTTCTCTTCCCGCCAATTCCAGGGAGGTGAAGTTAATTGCAAAAAGGAGTGAGTTGGCCAGCCCCACACGCCCAGGTGAAAAAATACTTCACGATCAGTAATATCGCAATAGATCACCACCGTGGGAATCGGTGCCAGTACCGTGTTTAACTGTTTGACATCAATATCAAAAATGTCTCGATTGAAATAGTCGCCATAAAATTCTACTGGAAAGGTCGAAGGTTCAGCATAATGGGTTTGGAGAAATAGTTTGAGATAATTTCTAATTTCTGGTGGCAAGTTATGTTGAATCGATTCGGGACAACTTTTGCTAATGTTGGGCGGAGCAACTAATAATAGCAATGGGTAACGGTCACGACCTTTGAGCAATAATTCTTCGGTGGCCCGGCGACTCAGGCGGGATGGCCAATTTTTTTCAATCGCTTCCCATTGCGTTTGAATTTCGAGCAATTTCGCGTCAATTTCGCGGGCTTTCAATTCACATAACAGTGTACGATAACGGGTACTTTCTTCCGCGTGATAAGTTTGTACCCATTGCGTAAACTCTTCTGGCGAGACTAATTGCTCTTCCATTAATTTACCGAGTCGCTTTAATCCTTCCATTCGACTAGATAATAAACGTTCATCATTTTTTATGGGTGCCAGGGTAGCGTCTTGAGCGTGTGACAGCGTGGCCGCTCTCTCACGATTTGGAATTTCGCTATGCGGCAAGGGTTGAGTGGTGGTATGAGTAACTAAATGAGTTAAAATGGAGTCTAGGGAAAGAGGCATTATAGGGGTCCTCATGGTATTGTGGTAAAATTTTCGGTAGTGGGTGAGATTTGACAACTTTTCAAAAGTTGTCAAATCTTATCTCGTTCCCACGCGCCGGCGTGGGAATGCAGGTCAAGTTAAGCTAAAGTTACGGCGTTGGAGTCCAAATCTTCAGATTTGGCAACGCCGTCTTACCTTAGCCAATCTCGTCCAAAGCTGAAGGTTTGGACTCCAACGCGGCTTAACTTAATGGCATTGACGCTCGGCGTGGGAACGAGAAGAAACGCACTCGAGAAGAAACTCGGTGAATTAGATGGCTCCTACTCCCCTCCTTAGCAAGGAGGGGTTGGGGGTGGTTGAGTTATTATTCCAAATCTCCAGATTTCTTCACGGTCTCATCAATCAGTTTCAAGGTTTCTAACAACTTCGCCATTTTATCCAGTGGCCACATATTTGGGCCATCGCTTAAAGCTTGGTCCGGTTGCGGATGAGTTTCCATGAATAAACCAGCGATACCGACTGCTACCGCGGCGCGGGCTAAAACGGGGACAAATTCTCGTTGGCCCCCGGAAGCATGACCTAAGCCGCCTGGTTGTTGGACGGAATGTGTGGCATCAAAGATTACGGGGCAACCGGTGTGACGCAAAATAGCTAACGACCGTAAATCGGCGACTAAATTATTATACCCAAAACTTACCCCACGTTCACAAACCATAATATGAGGATTACCTACCGCTTTAGCTTTTTCTACTACATTGTTCATATCCCACGGTGCTAAAAATTGTCCTTTTTTGATATTCACGGGTAATCCGACTCGGGCTACCGCTTGAATGAAATTAGTTTGTCGACATAAAAAAGCCGGCGTTTGTAACACGTCGACGACGCTGGCCACTTCGTGTAACGGTGTGTCTTCATGTACATCCGTGAGGACGGGGACTCTTAGTTGGGTACGCACTTGTTCTAAAATTCGTAACCCGGCTTCGATACCCAAGCCACGAAAGTTATGATGAGACGAGCGATTAGCTTTGTCAAATGACGATTTGTAAATAAATGGAATATCTAAGTTAGCGGTCAAGTCTTTCAAGTAGCCGGCGGTGTCCAAGGTTAATTGTTCTGATTCAATTACGCAAGGTCCTGCAATTAGGAAAAATGGATGATTTAAACCGATTTCAAAGTGACAGAGTTTCATAATTTATTATATTTAGAGGAGCGTTGATGGCTGATTCCTTAGCTCCGGCTCTCTCAAAAGGAGATGGGATAAAGTCAGCACCTGGTTGTTAATCATCGTCGTTGGAGTACGGAATTGATTCCGTTAGATTCCGAAATGGTTCCTGTTACCAACGGAATAAATTCCGGACTCCAAAATCAGGTAGTTATTCCAAAATCAGGTAGTGATGAAATATGGGTGATATATCCTCCACTTCTCCCTTTGGAAGCGGGGGGTGAGAGCACTTACCAAAGATTCAATAGGCAATGCTATCAAATTTTGAATGGTCGGCGCCACGTACTTCAATGCTTATTCGATTGGGTAAACAAGCGGTAAAATCGCCGCCGTGAGTTAACCAGCCGGTATGAATACATTGTTTACCGCGGCACGGTGAGGCGAGGAAACGAATTTTACCGGCTTGAATTTCAATGATAGTTTCTCCCAAGGCAGCAGTAATTGATAACTGTTGAGAGGAGTTTAATTTTACTAATAATGGTAGTTGGTTGGGTGCGCGGATAATGGCATAAGCGGCGGGTGTACGCTCGATTGTCCAGTAGTGGTGGTATAGCCAGAGGATAAATAGAATGGCTAGAATAAAAATAATGCGGTCGGCTCGAGTCATAGTGGTGAGAAAGCGCGTTTGGCATTTGAAGTAAGTATCGAGCCCTCACCCCCGGCCCCTCTCCCAGAGGGAGAGGGGT
>DZAL01000404.1 GCA_022729575.1 Thiomargarita sp. | reverse complement strand
GTACCGTGGCGATTACGGACCAAGTTGGAAAGGTGGTAGAGAGATTCCAGTATGGGCCGTATGGGGAGTTGCTGAAGGGGGAGGCTTCGGTCACGCCGTTTTTGTTTAATGGGAAGTTTGGGGTGATGACCGATAGCAATGGATTGTCTTATATGCGGGCGCGGTTTTATAGTCCGGAAATGAAGCGGTTTGTGAATCAGGATATTTTGCTTGGAAATATTACTGAGGGGCAGACGTTGAATCGGTATGCGTTTGTCACGGGACAGCCGGTGAGTTTGGTGGATCCGTTTGGCCTGGATAAATATTGCGGACAATGTGCGCCTGGGGCTGATGATTGTCTGTTATATGGTTTCAACTTGTGTGAACCAGAACCATGGAATATGGCTACTTACGAGGTTGAACAAACGTTGAAACGTTATAAACAAGCAATGGAAAAACAATATGAAAAGTTACAAGGACTCACAGAAAAAATAAGAGGTCGAATCAGTGAGTTGAGAGAACAGGAGAGACAAACAGAAGCAAACCGTCTGGTGCAAACGGAGTTGGTTCCATATCTTCAACATCACCGTTTCCTTGATAAATATTATCACTGCCAAGCCTTTTGTGAAATTTCTAAACAAGGTGAAAGACAAGCCAGTATTGCCTTCTTGTTTGGTGAGGTTCGCGAAGGATGGACTAAGTTCCTTATTATTGCTTCTTTAGGAACTTATCCAGACACCTTTGAAAGTTGTAACGAGGATAGGCTTACTAATATGATAGGTTTGGGGTTTGGAGAAAGTTACCATGGGCAATCATGTCGAGACCTATGTCTGGTTGTTCACGACCCCAATTACAAGAATATTTCTCTTGAACCGTAAGATCGTGGCTAGTGTTTGTCATTTCAGGTAGTGATAAGTTCTTCTCCCTTGAGAGATTGCTACAGGAATATCACTACCTAACAAAATAACCGGTGAGTGAAGTTAACAGATGTGGAGGGTGCCAATGAAAATATTTACTGGACCGTTGAAAATCATAACTATTGTGGTTGTGATATGTTTTTCGCTGTTCATTTTTACAGGGGTGTTTTTTATTTCTCCTTTGGAACCCAAAGGTAAACTTAGTGAAGCGGAACTTAACTATGAGATGGTTACCGCTTTTGGTTCTGTCACACAACCATTTCTGGCTGGAGAATACTCTTTTCGAGAAGTGAAAGTTGAGGGTGAATATAAGTTCGAATTTACGATTGAACGTCGGTTCAAAACAGCTACCTCATATTTTGAGAAAATCCACGCACCTGTGGTAGCCGCAGGATGGCAGTTGATTTATACTTCACCTACCAGGCGTATTTACCAGATGCCTTCAGGAGAATATTTTAATGAAGCACAATTAGAATACCATTTTGATAGTGAAAGAATCAGATGTATATTTTTACGACGTCTACCTGACGATACTAAGAATGGAAAGTAAACCTAGGCCAGGTATGGTTGGCAAACGTCCTTTCACCTCGTTACCACGCTCCGCGTGGTAATGCCGCCCGGACGCTCCGCGTCCAGTGACCT
>DZAL01000081.1:16301-24153 GCA_022729575.1 Thiomargarita sp. | reverse complement strand
TTCACGTTTGGAGATGCGTTTATTTCAATCACGCCCGCGGGAATTGTTCAGATAGAGGAGGAGTTGGAAACGGATCCCGCTTTTGCGGACACGGTTTTGGAGAAACTGAGATTGGTTTCGGGCCTTTCAAGAGTGGCAGACGAGTCGAGTGAAGATAGTTTAGACGAATGGAGTGAAGACAGTATTACCAAGGCTAAAGCACCCATCTTAGCACTGTTGAACGAGACGCAGGGGCGAGTTAAAGCCAAATTTGGTGACTCTGCTAAAGATATGGTTGACGACCTTGAAATCTTGAAAATGGAACTCGGTAAAGACAATCCAGAGGTGGAGGTTTTAGCAATCAAGCTGGCTTCAGCAGAACGAATGAGTCTGTTAAAATCATATATTCCACAACTGAGAGAACTGTTGAATCTTTAGAAGGAGATGGTCAAGGTTCTTTCTAACCCGTTACCCATATTCAATTAAGCTCATTAAGTTAAACCGCGTTGGAGTCCAAACCTTCAGATTTGGACGAGACTGGTCAAGGTAAGACGGCGTTGCCAAATCTGAAGATTTGGACTCCAACGCCGTAACCTTAGCTTAACTTAATGGCATTGCGGCTAAAGCCTCTACTCCAAGGTTTGAAATTCCCATAACAACCTGAAAAAACTCTTGGAGTAGAGGCTTTAGCCGGTGAGGGCCGGCACCCCGGCTAAAGCCTCTACTCCAAGGTTTGAAATTCCCATAACAACCTGAAAAAACTCTTGGAGTAGAGGCTTTAGCCGGTGAGGGCCGGCACCCCGGCTAAAGCCTATACCCCAACGGAGTTAGCCTTAACACCACCAGCTAAAGTTTCTACCCCTAACCTTACTTCACTTTCGCTTTAAATTTCTGTTCCAACCAACTAGGCCAACTCAAAAATTTTTTCTCCTGAATCGATTTCAGTGAAATTTGAATATCTCTTAACGTCGAACTTAACTCCTGATTCGGTTTAGGCCACTCCAGCATGATTTGTTCTATATGCTTCAACGAATCCATCTGCTTCAACTGCTCCAACATCGCTTGAGTATGGGCGACTGCTTTCTCCTCCACTTTTTGCGCCAACCCACCCAAACTAATCTCATTCAATTGAGCAATCGTTTGTTGCGCCTGTTGATTAGACCAGTTCAAAAATTCAATCAATCGCTCCGTAGCATCTGCCATGGTAAAAGCCGAACGTTCGGTTTTTTGAGAAAGATGTTGAATCTCGCTGAGATAATCCACTTGCTGTTGTTTCAACTCCGCCACCAGAATTTGCAATTCTTTAGTCACCGCTCCACTATTCGCCATCGTTTTGCTAATAATTTTATTCGATAACGCCGTTTGACCTTCCATAAATTGCTCAATCGCAGTCCCCAGATTCTTCAATAATTGCTCCGACTGTGTACCAGAATGAGCCAACTGGTCCTGATGCAACTGAATTAACTGATTAAAATTTTGGCTGACCTGCTCAAAATAATGAATCATTTGCTGAGGAGCTTGATAAAAGGGCGAAGCCTCACCCGTGGCCAATTTAAACGATTCGGTTAACTCACTAATTTGTTTAGAAAATAATTGCAAGCCCAAGGTCAAATTTTTGGTATCAGTAACGCTTTCCTTCACCTCTTGCGATAAAGAGCGTAACTGATTCACCACCTGACCAAATTCAGTGGTCGTCGTCGTTAATATTTCAGCCACTTGGTCCAACTGATTAGGTTTCGCAAACAAAGGAATTAATTTAGTTTGAGTCACATAATCCAACTGGTAAAAAAAACTTTCCCGCCCCGGATTGACGACCAAAAATTTAAATAATAGTAATAAAACCGTTCCCATAATACCAGCCAAACTGGCCAAAAAAGCACTTTGAAACCCCGTATAAATCTTATCCAGCGCTTTTTTGTAAACTTGAATATTCAAGGTTTCATTAGAGAGCGCTTGACTAATTCCACTATTGGTTAAAATTTCACGAAAGGCCCAAAAAGTGCCGGCTAAACCAATAATTAGTAACACGGTAATCACCACATTAACCAATTGCGTTTTAAATTCAGCATCTTTCTTAGCTATGGTCAACTCGGACAAATCAGACAATGACGGCGATAAATTGCGCTGACTTAAAGAATAGATAATATCAACTCGTTCATACACCAAAGTATCTTGACTCAATCTGGAAAAAACCGTATCATAAAAAACCGCTGTATCACGAATTAAGCCACGATCTATATCACTTAATAATCTCTCCAAAATGCTTAATTGATAACGTTCTCGGGCAAACCCCCCTAAATTCGCCAATAAAGCAAAGAATGCACCAATAAATAGAATAATAATAATTGCAATGATGCCACAAACCGTATCAAACTGAGTGCAGGGTAAATGGCTAGTAAGGTCGACCATCATGTCATAAAAAGTAGTCATAACTCATCGGTAAGTTGAAAGAAAATCTAATTATAATCGAGTTTGATAGTTTGAGAAAGCTAAAATTATCAAAATATTACTTGACAGCCTGAATCAGAATGTTCAGAATTAATTCCATTAACTCACCTTACCTCAACCTTCACTGCCCTTAAGTTAAGGCGCATTGGAGTCCAAACCTTCAGATTTGGACGAGACTGGTTAAAGTAAGACGGCGTTTCCAAAGCTGAAGCTTTGGACTCCAACGCCGTAACTTTAGCCCCTTATTAACTAAACCAGTTAATTTTAGCATTCAGTGAATTTTAATTCAGGCCACTCAATAATTCAATAATTCAACCAATGAGGCATCTATGCCAACCCCTAATTTTTCGCAAAAACTTAAAAAACTTAAATCGCCGGAACGTCTATCGGACCTGGCTGAAAAAACCAAGTCTAATTTACTTCGTACCATCGACACCGAAGGACGTTGGTTGGAAGAACTTACTGACTTAACCGCCCTAGACCTTCAAACCTGGGTCCGCGACGCGCACCAACAGTTAGATGACACTATTGACAAAAGCCGGTCGCCACTGCGAGTGTCACTGATTGGCCCCTTCACTTCGGGCAAAACCGTGACTTTATGTGCTTTATTAGGTAGCCCCAATCTGCTACCGCGAGCCGCCCAACCCACCAGCGGTAATGTGGTAGAAGTGCAAGTGGTCCCGCCTGGTAGCTCCGATAAAATCAATGTCATGGAATGTACCTTATTTTCTCCCCTTGAATTAGAAACCATGCTCCGGGATTATTACAATTATTTAAGCCAGCAACGCTTAACCCTGAAAACACTTCCCAATACGCCTGGATTTTTACGCGAACAAGTTCACCTACTTAGTCAAGAATTAAAACAATTACTGGGCGACCAACGACGTGAATATAAAAAAGGTGCCACGAATCGTATTTCTTATGACTTACTGAGTAACCTAGCACATCTATATTTCATTCTAGTCACGATTAATCGCTATCTTTCCAGTTATCCTCAAATCACCAATCCCTATTCATTAACGCTGGGCCTGCCTTATCCCCCCAACGACCTCGCGGCGCAACAACGACTGGAAGCAGTCACCATGCTTGATATGCAATGGGGTCTCGATGAATTAGAACCGGCCTATTTGGAACACAAAGTCGATACTTTTTGGCAACAGCTCCCGGCAAACCTGGAAGAATTAACCACCCGTTGTCAGCAAGGCGTAATCAGTACCGAATCCTTGCGAGCTTTATTGCCACTGTATAAACGAATTCTACTGACTCAAGAAATGAAATTGACCGAAACCGATTGGAAAGGCATCCAACGAATCTCATTTTTAGACTTTCCCGGCGTGGGGAGCAACCAGCGACGCGATACTTATTTATGTTTGCAAGAATTACCGCAAGCCCATGTCAATCTGTTATTTTTCTTAGCCAACCGCCCGACCACGAAAGAAGCCCAGCCCTTAGTAGAAATGATAGGGGAAGCGAAAAAACATCTGACCCAATTGTCAGACCGTCTGATTCCCGTTATCAATTTCTTTGACAGTTATGACCGGTTACCGGCGGAAATCAGTCCAGACCAAGCGCAGATTGATACGGTTAACCAAGAGCAACAAGCGTTACAACGGGTGGAAAATTTCTTTGCGCAAACGCGAGTCGCCGGTGTCGAAGAAGGTTTTGACGTGTTTGATAAAACCATTGTCGGTAGCTTATTCCCCGCGGGTAAAGAATGGGAATATTATTTATTATCACCGGTGGTATCACTGGACCCGGCCAGTTTGACCGACAAGGAGAAAAATTATCGCCAAGCCTATTACCAACAAAAAGACCGTTATGGCCAACTGTTGCGAGATGTTGATCTCGCCGTCCGTTATTTGAGAAAAAACCGCGCCGCTCATAGTGAAGCCATTAAAAAATATGAACGGCTATTGTTGGCGTTAGAAGCCTACCATGAAGATGGAGGAATTAAGCGACTACGTGAGGACCTGATTAAGGGATTAAAGCAAAATGGTTTTCGTTTGATTATAGAAGATGCGGCCCCGGGTTTGCAAAGGGTGTTAGAACACTTGGAAGCCAACCTCATCGCGAAACTTCCTGAAGTGGAGATGGATGAAGACACGGTGGAGGAAATGTTAGGAGACCGCAAAACGCGGGAGTTAGTGGTCGAATTATGGACGCAAATGGAACAATTAACCAAAGCCTGGTTGCCACGCAGTGATTTAGTGCGGTTACAACATGAAGACCCCTGGACTAAAGACCAGAAGTTACCGAAAACCATCAAATATATTTCCCCTTTGGCACTGTGCGAAGCGAAAGTGTTAGAAGAGGTGTTAGCCGATGAATTTTGGCAAGAATGGGCCACGCGTTGGCTGGTGCCACCGGCAGGAGCACAACCTACGGTGCTGGCCAACTTGACCGTCACCTATCGCCAATTAGAATCTCGCTTAGAGCAATGGAGTCAACGGACCTTGGATGAAACTATTGAGCAAACACTGAACCAATTGGATCAAGAATCATTACCACGCTCAGAGGATAACAGTAGCTTAATTTCTTTCGCCGAATTACGACACACTTTATTTACCGAATATGTAAATAAAGCCGAAGTCACCGCCGAGGAGAAAAAAATTCTGACTGAATTGTTCAGTCTCACCTCGTTACGCGATAACTTGCGACGAGCGTTGGAACAATCGAAAGGGAGCGCCGGAGCTACCCCTGCGGACCAGGAACTAAATACCAAAGTGCCCTTCAATGAAAGTTTACAATTTAATTGGTCGCCTGTGGAAGTAATGAAAATTCAACGGCAACTAATTCTCACTCTGCAACGTCGGGTAGCGAGTTATTTTGCCTCCTATCTTTCAGCGTTTTTCCAAGAATTTCAGCGCCTTTTGCAACAACGCACCTTTCCCCAGCCGCCGCTGAGTATTGATTATCATCGCCAACAGTTTGAACAACCAGGCGGTTTATTTGATAGATTAGCCCGGATTCCGCAAGCCGCAGAAGTGCCGGACCAGGATAATTTAACTCGCCGCGGCCGCCGGCAAAAAGCCAAAGAAGCCGTGGTGAAAATTCGAGACGCTTGGACCGAATTGTTAAAACAACTAGGGTAATGAGAATATGGACCGTGATGCCAGGTGGGTGATTTTCTGGGTAGGGACAACCCTAGTTGCCCCATATCTATCAACTTAAGCCACTGGCAGATGACAAAAGGAAACTGTGGTGGTAAAGTATAGTAATATCCATCTACTTTTGTACCTGGAGTCTGAGGGATAAGTACTGAAGTATAAATTTTCTCGTATTTTCTTTCGCCCCTCTCCCTTTGGGAGAGGGGCCGGGGGTGAGGGAAAATACCGCCGAATTTCTGCTTCAGTACTTAACACGCCTTCGAGGGGTGTTATCCCTGACACGACCTAAGAATTTGCCAAACGACTTGACTTACCCATTCGGTTAATTCTATAATTCTGAAAATTCTGATTCCGACAACTAGATAATTAATTCCTTATGAATATCCTGATCCTCATTGGCCTGGCTATCACCGTGATTGCTGGTCGTGCGCTTATCCGCTGGCTAGTTGAAAGACCGAAACGTGTTAGATGGTGGTCATTACTAGACGCACAATGGCAAGCCATCTTCAAAGCCGCTATCGAAATTAACAGTGAACCCACGGCAGATGAAGATGGCTTGCCATTCTTAGCTTGACCGAGTTAAAGTGCAATGGCAAGAAATTGACCCACTTAGAACCGTTGCGGGCGTTGACGGGCTTGCGGGGCTTGGACTGTCGTTATAATCAACGGACCAGTTTAGAACCGTCATGATTTAAAGAGTCTGAAGAAATTAGAGTGTGGGAGTAACCCCTCACTGAGTGAACGAGAACGCTTCCTGAAAGCCGTACCTTCTTGTCAAGTCGTGGTAAAGTGAGTTGACTATTTAAAAAAACCTGGTACACTCGAGAGGTGTTATCCATTTCACCACTGACTGGCTATGAAACTCAAAATTTATTTAGATACTTCCGTGATTTCCGCACGGTTTGATGACAGAAACCCAGACCGTCGTATGTTGACTGAGGAATTTTGGATGCGGATACCTCAGTATGAGGTGTATGTGTCCGCACTCACCCTCGAAGAAATCGATAAAACCAAAGAAGACACTTTGAAACAGAAGATGCAATTTTGCATCAGCACCTTCACCGTGGTTAAGGAAACTCCGGAGGTGATAACGTTAGCCAATGAACTTCTCCAATATCAGGCGGTACCGCCAACGTCATTAGAAGATGCCTACCATATTGCTTATGCAGTCGTTTCAGGGATGAATTATTTGTTAAGTTGGAATTTCAGGCATCTGGTACGTTTGAAGACCAAAGAGGTTATGCGTATGGTAGCGACTTGGCGTGGCTATAGTCCCATTGAAATTATTGCACCTCCACAACTCATTTAATCAGAGAGGATACGGTTATGAACCAGAAAACGATGGCCGATGTGCCTATCAGTGGCACTTTCCTGTTGCCTGCGGAAATTGAGGCGATTACCCAAGCAGTCGAGCACGAAATTCCTACCGACCCAGCTTTACAAGCTATTTACATCGCCCGGCGAATTATGCGAAAAGAGGCGGAACAAGTCGGTATTGATTATCCTTCTTATCTCTCCCAGTTGACCGCGAAGAGAATGGCAACCAGGTAGTCAAGTAGGGTGGGCCACAGGCCTATCGTGGCCCAGCACTTCGACAGTTTGAGTGAGAAGGTGGGCAAAGAAACATTTGTCCACCCTATACGGACCGAAAATTCTAATTCAGACCACTACGTCATTTACTTTAGAACAGGTAACTCATTATGAATACTAAATCCAAGTCACCACCACAGGCTACCGAATGGTGGTCATCACTAAATGAACCATGGCAAGCCATCTTCAAAGAAGCTATCGGAATTAAAAGTGAACCCACGGCAGATGAATTGGTGGCCATTCTCAGTCTGACCAAGTTAGACTGCCATAAGAAGAAACTGACCAGCTTAGAACCATTGCGGGCGTTGACGAACTTGCAGACCTTAGACTGTCATTATAATCCACTGACCAGCCTAGAACCATTGCGGGTGTTGACGGGCTTGCAGACCTTGGACTGTAGTCAGAATCCACTGACCCGCCTAGAACCATTGCGGGTGTTGACGGGCTTGCAGACCTTGGACTGTTGTTATAATCAACTGACCAGCTTAGAACCGTTGCGGGCGTGTCCGGGCTTGCGGACCTTGAACTGTGGTGGTAATAAACTGACCAGCCTAGAAGGGTTGCAGGGGTGTACGGGCTTGCAGTCCTTGGACTGTCATTATAATCCACTGACCAGCCTAGAACCATTGCGGGTGTTGACGGGCTTGCGGACCTTGAACTGTAGTCAGAATCCACTGACCAGCTTAGAACCATTGCGGGCGTTGACGAACTTGCAGACCTTAGACTGT
>DZAL01000081.1:0-16201 GCA_022729575.1 Thiomargarita sp. | reverse complement strand
TGCGGGTGTTGACGGGCTTGCAGACCTTGGACTGTTGTTATAATCAACTGACCAGTTTAGAACCGTTGCGGGCGTGTGCGGGCTTGCGGGAATTGAATTGTCAGTATAATTCACTGACCAGCTTAGAACCGTTGCGGGCCTTGACGGGTTTGCAGACCTTGAACTGTGGTGGTAATCAACTGACCAGCCTAGAAGGGTTGCAGGGGTGTACGGGCTTGCAGTCCTTGGACTGTCATTATAATCCACTGACCAGCTTAGAACCGTTGCGGGCCTTGACGGGTTTGCAGACCTTGAACTGTGGTGGTAATCAACTGACCAGCCTAGAAGGGTTGCAGGGGTGTACGGGCTTGCAGTCCTTGGACTGTCATTATAATCCACTGACCAGCCTAGAACCATTGCGGGTGTTGACGGGCTTGCGGACCTTGAACTGTCATGAGAATCGACTGACCAGCTTAGAAGGGTTGCGGGCATGTCCAGGCTTGCAGACCTTGGACTGTAGTCAGAATCCACTGACCAGCTTAGAACCATTGCTGGCGTTGACGGGATTACAATACTTGAAGTGTGATTTGAATCAACTGACCAGCTTAGAACCGTTGCGGGCATGTTCGGGCTTGCAGACCTTGAACTGTGGTCGTAATCAACTGACCAGCTTAGAAGGGTTGCAGACATTGACGGGCTTGCAGAACTTGTACTGTGATGGTAATCAACTGACCAGCCTAGAAGGGTTGCAGGCGTGTCCGGGCTTGCAGAACTTGTACTGTAATAATAATCAACTGACCAGCCTAGAAGGGTTGCAGGCGTGTCCGGGCTTGCGGACCTTGAAGTGTGGTAGTAATCAACTGACCAGCTTAGAACCGTTGCGGGCATGTCCGGGCTTGCAGACCTTGGACTGTCAGAGTAATCAACTGACCAGCTTAGAGGGGTTGCAAGGGTGTACGGGCTTGCAGACCTTGGACTGTGATGGTAATCAACTGACCAGCTTAGAACCGTTGCATGGTTTAAAGAGTGGTCTGATGTACTTAGATTGTAAGCGTAACCCCTCTCTGAGTGTACAAGAAATAGAACGCTTCCAGAAAGCAATGCCTTCTTGTAGAATCTCTCCTACCGCCAATGACCTAAGGGACATAGAGAGAAAGAAGATAGAGGTTGCCAAAAACAGAGGGATCGCCAAAATTATAGAGCGGTTAGTGACTGCCAAACTAGGTATAAATAAGATAGTGCCGGCCAATAATCATTTTGGCTTTCGCTTGTTTGACCAACTGCTGCAACAGGACCTGGGCCAAAATGTGTTTATGTCTCCCCTCAGTGTAGCAATAGCTTTAGCCATGACCTACAACGGCGCGGCGGGTAATACTCAGACGGTGATGGCAAAGACTTTGGGTCTGGAGAACCTGAGTCTGGCAGAAGTGAATAAAGCTAATCTGGCTTTGCGAAACGTCCTCTTGCACCAATCTAACGTGAGTTTGCTGATCGCCAATTCACTCTGGCTGAACCAGAACTTTCACCTTGAACCCACGTTTCTGACACCGACTCAAAAGTTTTATGCCGCTAACGTCACCAACGCGGATTTTCAGTCCCCTGCCACGGTCTCCGACATCAATCAATGGGTCGACGAGAACACTCAAGGTAAAATTGGCCCGGTGGTGCAAACTCTTAACCCGCTAACCGTCCTGTTGATTATTAATGCGATTTACTTCAAAGGGAAGTGGGAGAAACCATTTAACAAGGAAAACACGAAAGAGCGTGATTTTACCCTGTTAACGGGTGAAAACAAGCGAATACCGATGATGTTCCAGACAGACGACTACAGTTATTACGAAGGCAATAACTATCAAGCGGTTCGTCTTCCTTATAAAGCGTCTAAAAAGCCGAGTCTCAGTATGACGGTTTTCCTACCTAGCCGTGGCATTCCACTAGAGAGCTTTCCACTCCTTGACCACTGGCAAGAATGGCGGGCTGGCAATACTTCACGGGAAGGCTCTCTCGTGTTACCCCGTTTCAAAGTAGAATATGAAGTGACTCTGAATGGGGCACTTAAAGCACTGGGGATGGCAGAAGCGTTTTCGGTGGAAGATGCCGATTTTAGTCAAATGGCCAAGGTCCCGACAGGTTGGAACCTTTACATCAGTGAGGTCAAACACCAGACGTTTGTGGAAGTCAACGAGGAAGGGACGGAGGCAGCCGCAGTGACTGTAGTATTAAATTACAATCTGACGTGCCAAGCTAAGCCAATCCCCCCATTTAAAATGATAGTCGATCATCCGTTCTTATTTACGATTCAGGATGAGGACACTGGGACGGTGTTGTTTCTGGGGGCGATTGTGGAGCCGAAGTAATCAACTCCACTCTTACCTAACTGAATTACCGATTGACACGGATTACGCAGATTAATCGTGCTTCCTCAGAGAATGACAGTGAACTGATTATCTGCGGAATCGGTGCTATCGGCATCAATCGGCGATTCAAACCGAGATTTGACAACTTTTGAAAAGTTGTCAAATCTGTTAACTCATCATTCTGACAAATATTTATGAAACCTTTGCACTTTTTAGGTTCATCTTTACGGGATTTGAAAAAGTTCCCTGTGGCAGTTCAACAAGAAGTCGGTTTGCAACTGAATAAAGTACAACTAGGTAAAGAACCCGCCGACTGGAAACCTATTTCTATCATAGGTGCAGGAGTGATAGAATTGAGGATTCATGTCGGAGGCGAATATCGAGTTATGTATGTCGCTAAGTTTACCGAAGCAGTGTATGTCTTACATACATTTACGAAAAAGTCCCAAAAGACTTCTAAACCAGAGTTAGAATTAACCAAACAGCGTTATAAACAGTTATTGAAAGAACGGAGGTCATAATGGAAATCACTAAATCTTGCGGCAACGTGTTTCTGGACTTGGGTTTTAAGCCCGCCCTCGCAGAGAGTCTGCGGATTCGGACGGAGTTGATGATTCGTCTGGAAGATTATCTCAAACAGCAACGACTCTCTCCTCCCCAAGCCGCGAAACGGTTAGGGGTCAGGGAAACTACCGTTAAGAAATTGTTACAGGGTAAAATTGGAGTTTTCCCCGTGGATAAATTAATCAAGATGATAGTTAATGCAGGCTTGAAAGTGGAAGTGAAGGTGGTCAAGTCGGCTAGGTAGGGTGGTCAAGTATGGATTTCCCACCGTCATTCACTCCAATTGGTGAAATGGTGGGCAAATCAACACTTGCCAACCCTACACGGACTTGCTACTCTGTTAACTCATCATTCTGACAAATATCTATGAAACTTTTGCACTTTTTAGGTTCATCTTTACGGGATTTGAAAAAGTTCCCAGTGGCAGTTCAGGAAGAGACCGGCTTTGAATTGTGCAATATCCAAAAAGGTCAGTCCCCTTCTGATTGGAAACCGATGTCTGTCATAGGCCCAGGGGCAATGGAACTGAGAATCCATGTTGGTGGTGAATATCGTGTCGTCTATGTGGCTAAATTTGCAGAAGCCGTCTATGTGTTACATATCTTTGCGAAGAAAACTCCAAAGACGGCTAAACCAGACCTTGAATTAGCCAAACATCGTTATAATCAACTGTTAAAACAGAGGAGGTCATAATGGAAATTACTAAATCCTGCGGGAATGTGTTTCTGGATTTAGGTTTTAAACCCGCTATCGCAGAAAATTTGCGGATGCGGGCGGACCTGATGATAGAATTGCGCGATTACTTGAAACAGATCAAACTCTCTCCTCCCCAAGCGGCGAAACGGTTAGGGGTCAGGGAAACTACGGTCAAAAAATTGTTACAGGGTAAAATTGGAGTTTTCCCCGTGGATAAATTAATCAAGATGATGGTGAATGCGGGGTTGAAAGTGGAAGTGAAGGTAGTCAAGTAGTGAGGTAGATAACCGCGTTCCGTGTCACCCTGAGTGACTTGATTGCTGGTGATCAACCTCTCACCCCGGTAGCCTATTCACGAGAGTTTGGGTCTCGTGATGCCGAGCGTCCCAGCGGCATTCCTTTGCTCCGCGTAGGAACGAGGTTAAACACTTAAATGAAACTCTTGAGGAACAAACGATGGAACTAATTATCAATGATGTCAAGACCAAAGAATTACTCACCGAAGTCATGATTGAACTACTACAACAGCGACGCGAGGTCTTTGTGGAAATTATCCTAGAAGCCCTAGAAGAAGTTGGTTTAGCGAATGCGATTCGCGAGGGTAGAACGAATGACTTTGTCAGTGAAGACCGTATCTTGAAACTCTTAGGGGAGGACTCGTGAAAGTTAGATATGAAACCAGTTTTGAAAAAGACTTGAACCATCTCCGAGAACCGGGAATCTTGAAGAGAATCAAGAAAGTAATAGCTGAGGTCAAACAAGCGGATACCCCCTATTCAATAAGCAATCTTAAGAAACTAAGAGGGTATGACACGTTCTATCGTGTCCGAATCGGTGATTACCGAATCGGTATTGAAATAACTGAAGGGTACGTAATTTTCACTAGGGCTTTACATAGGAAAGATATGTATAGATATTTTCCATAACCATGGTTCTGGAATAGTGCCTGTAGGGTGAACAACGTTTGTTGGTAGCCTACCTAAAGGTCAGAATCAGAATTTACAGAATTATAGAATTAACCGAATAACTTGACTTAACCATTCGGTTAATTCTATAATTCTGTAAATTCTGATTCTGACCACCACATAATTAACCTTAAAAGAGATAAATCACTATGAATACTGAACCAAAGTCACCACCACAGGCCGCCGAATGGTGGTCATTACTGGACCAACAATGGCAAGCCATCTTCAAAGATGCTATCGGAATTAAAGGCGAACCTACGGAAACTGAATTGTTGGCAATTCTCAGTCTGACCAAATTAGATTGCCACAGTAAGAACCTGACCGACTTAGAACCATTGCGGGAGTGTCCGTGCTTGCTGATCGTGAACTGTAGAGACAATCAACTGACCAGCTTAGAACCGTTGTATGGTTTCAAGAATCTGAGGAAGTTAGATTGTCGCGATAACCCCTTTCTGAGTGAAGCCGAAATCGAACGCTTCCGGAAAGCCGTACCTTCTTGTGAAATCAAGTGGGGCATTGGGTCTGACTCGCCGAGTGAGGCCGATTACAGCGATTATATCGAGACCGATTACGAAGATTAATTGTGCCTCCTCAGAGAATGACCGTGAACTGGTTATCTGCGGAATCGGTATTATCGGCATCAATTGGCGATTCAAACCGAGATTTGACAACTTTTGAAAAGTTGTCAAATCTATTAACTCATCATTCTGGCAAATATCTATGAAACCTTTGCACTTTTTAGGTTCGTCTTTACATGATTTGAAAAAGTTCCCTGTCACCTCGTTACCACGCTCCGCGTGGTAATGCCGCCTGGACGCTCCGCGTCCAGTGACCTGAACGAACTACCGTCAGTGAATCGCCACGGGGCCGCACTGGACGCGGAGCGTCCCCACTGCATTACCACGCAGAGCGTGGTAACGAGGCCACAGAGGAGGTCATAATGGAAATTACTAAATCCTGCGGGAATGTGTTTCTGGACTTAGGTTTTAAACCCGCTATCGCAGAAAATTTGCGGATGCGGGCGGACTTGATGATAGAATTGCGCGATTACTTGAAACAGATCAAACTCTCTCCTCCCCAAGCGGCGAAACGGTTAGGGGTCAGGGAAACTACCGTGAAGAAATTGTTACAGGGTAAAATTGGCGTTTTCCCCGTGGATAAATTAATCAAGATGATAGTTAATGCAGGTTTGAAAGTGGAAGTGAAGGTGGTCAAGTCGGCCAAGTAGCCAGGTAGCCTACCCTACACCGACTACACGTACTTGACAATCTGCTATGTTCATCTAAAATATCTTGACCCTCATCTTCCCCAATGGAGTCACTCACCAACGGTATGACCAATGAAACCTACCAAACCCGCCCAATTAGGCACCGATGAAGCCTTTTGGCAATTTATGACCATCAGTGGCAAGAGTCTCTTAAAACTCTTTGGACTGTCAGACCAAGAAGCGGCCAGCTATCGTTTTCAGGCTACTATCTTGAAAGAAAAGAAATTGCAACCCGATGTTCAAGGCATCTCCTCCTTAGCCAGTTCCCAAGGCCGCTTTTTCATGGAATTTCAAGGCTATGAAGACCCCTTTATCCGCTACCGGGCCGTCGCGGAAGCGTTTTGGGGGTGTTCCTTTGAACAATACGAGGGACCGATACGAGTTTGTATTGTCTATACGGACCCCAAATATCAACAAGTGGCACTGCCGCTGGAACTGTCAACCGACAAAACAATCTGCCGGTTAACTCATTGCGTACAAGAACTCGTGTTACCCCATTATACCGAGGCCAAACTGGTCCAAGTAGACCCCAAGTTAGTGGTGTTAGCCCCCTTCACCGTGCCCGCCAAAACGCCCAAAGCCACGTTACTCGCGAAAGGGGCCCAGTGGCAACAACAAGTGACCCAAGTCTATCCCAAGTCTCAACAACGGGTGGCGTTAAATGCACTCGGGTTATTTTTACTCAATCAATTTCGTCAAGTCAGTTATCAAGAGGTTCGTACCATGTTCAATTTAGATTTAAGCAAATCCTTGGCGGTGCAACAACTGATGCAACAGGCCCGCCAAGAAACGGCGTTGGAAGACTATCAAAAATTCCTGTTAAAAGCCCTCGATAAGCGTTTTGGCCACATTCCCAAGCGCTTGTCCAATCAGATTCGGACCATCGTCCAACCAAAGGTGTTGGAACAACTCTTCGAACAAGCCATAGATTGTCGGGACTTGGACAGTTTTCAGGAGAAACTGCCAAAGGTGCCGAAAGTGAAGAAAGTGAAGAAGTCAACTTGAGGTATACCTCCCAGCGTGGGGATTAAGAGGATTAGAAATCCTCATAACCTTATTAAGACGACCGATAGGTTCATTTGAGATTCTAGGAATAGAGGTTCGTACTATGTTCAATTTAGATTTAAGCAAATCCTTGGCGGTGCAACAACTGATGCAACAGGCCCGCCAAGAAACGGCGTTGGCAAAAGACCAAGAATACCTGTTAGATGTCCTCGGTGAACGTTTTGGCCAAATTCCCAAGCGGTTGTCCAATCAGATTCGAGCCATCGTCCAACCAAACGTCTTGAAACAACTCTTCGGACAAGCCATACGTTGTCAGGACCTGGACAGTTTTCAGGAGAAACTGCCGAAAGTGAAGAAAGTGAAGAAGTCAACTTGAGGTATCCCCCAACGTGGGGATTGAGAGGTTAGTCAAGTAGGGGGCCACAGGTTTCTCGTGGCCCACCCCTTTCGACTACACGAACGGCTATTTCAACCAGGAGTCCAAAGCGTAGCTTTGTCCGGCCCCCCTGCCAGACGTGAAAGACTTGACTTACCCATTCGGTTTCTTCTAAAATGTTTTTCCATTCTGATTCAGATCACTACGTCATTTACTTTAGAACAGGTAATTCATTATGAATACTAAACTCAAGTCACCACCACAGGTTGCCGAATGGTGGTCATCACTAGACCAACAGTGGATAGTGATGATGCAATGTGGGTGATAAGCCAGGCACTACTTGATGGTCAGATTCGGCCAGACCTCGGAGGTCTCTGGTTATCACCTACATGGCATCACTACCAGAATTTATTCCGTTGCTGGCAGAATAAATTCCGGACTTCAAGCCCAGCAAATTTTAGGATAACCAACTATGATGTCTATGATAATTAAAAATCCCCAAGATAATGAAATAATTCAGGCCCATCAACAAGCAATCACCATTGAATTGATGAACGAAGATGAGCTTCAAGCCATCCCCTTGGAAATAGTCGATTTTCAAGTGCAAGTGAAACCGCATCCAGAATCGCCACCAACGCGTGAAGTACATTGTAATTTTATTAAAAGTGCCTTAGAAGAGGCTTTCTGGAACGCGCTGAATGAGAAAAGAAAACGCCTGTTAGGATTAGGACCGCGCAGCGTAAAAATTGCCCCGAAAAGTTCATTTTCGCTCACCGTATCACTCTCATCAAAATTAATGACCGAGCCTTATTTTAAACAGAATCACCAGTTTGTGGTGACGGTGACGGTGAAACAACAACCACGTTCGTTTTTTCTTTACTGGCAACCTAATCCAGTGTCGGAGACAGTAGCACCTACGCCAGTGATTCCACTGCCACCGCTCAGTTTACGGCCGCTTAAAAAACCACCTATTCTTACCTCGAAAGGAGGACAAACGATGTTAACCTATGAAGGTGTTAAGCCATTTTATCTTAACTCCACCACGACTAATACCCTGGAATTACACTTAACCGGCGCTGACCAAAAACAGTGGGTGGAATTGTCGTCAGAAGCAACTTTACGTTTAACCAAGGGCACCACGGTCAACCTTAACTTTAACGCCCCAACTGCGGAGCCGCCCTTGCCAACCGTATTGCTAGAAAAAATCAACACGGCGTTTACCGCGACCGTGACCAAAATTACAGTAGCAAAAACGGCACCTAAAAATCCGGTACTCACACTCACTTATCCGAAGACCGATAATCTGGTATTAAGACGTGATACAGCGGTTGAACTTACCGTGTTGTTGAC
Source organism: Thiomargarita sp. (assembly GCA_022729575.1). GTDB lineage: Bacteria > Pseudomonadota > Gammaproteobacteria > Beggiatoales > Beggiatoaceae > JAABRD01. The sequence continues at coordinate 7,642 of DZAL01000081.1, read as the reverse complement.
TAAAACTGAGGAGAAAGGAACTGCCGGGACAACGCCAAAAATCGAATGTATCATTCCCACCATCATACAACGCCCCGCTTTTTTAGGTCATGCGGCACTGGATTTTGGTACCACTAATTCGGCCTGCGCCTATTATGACCCCGACAAAGGCGCCCCGATTTTTCCCGACCGCGATTTATCGCCACTACAATTACAAGCCTTGCAGGAGACTTTAGACCGCCTAATGAAGGTATTGGAAGAGAAATCGCTGAATGAGGTTCGTTACAAAATCTTAGAAACGCGGTTAATTAATTTTGCGCAACTGATGTGGGCCACCAGCCAAGGCGGATCCGTAAAATCGTGTGATGATATTCGTCGTCGCTTTGCACTATTGAAACAACAAGGAGTCACTGAGACGGAATTAGGTAAGTGGCGGTCAAAATTACTGGTCTCGTGGGGCATTCATAATTATAACCAGTTTCGTCAACAACAACCCCCTGAAATTACACAATTTTTAGCTCATCAGTATTATCAATGTCTGAATCGGATTATTGACATTGATCTTCAAGCAGATGTTAAAATTTTTCTCCCGGAATTAGAAAAAGGACGTAAAGATGGGACTATCTCCTCGGCCATTGTGTTAGAAAAGTTGGTCGCCGATCCCACCAAAGCCGCCGAACCTTATCCGGGCATTCAGGCACTGACTTCTAAAATCAAAATGGGACTCGCCGTCGAAACTGCCATGAGAGAAGCGATCCCTAAAAATACCCAAACCACTGAGTCAACGCCTCATTGGACTGAGGCTTGTCCGGAAACTCACCAGACCTTTTTAACTGGCACCAAACGTGGCATTGGTCAAACCGAATGCGTCTGCTTTGTGGATAAAACTGGTCAGAAGTTTAAAGATACGTACAACCCCATCTGCACTGCCGCGTTGAAATATCTGCGGGCTTTGGCCGAGGAGTTTATCACCGACGAAGGGAGCAAATGTCTCAATGATTTAGTAGTGACTTACCCAGCAAATTTGCCGCAACATCGTCGTTTATATCTCAAGGCCATGGTGCAAAGTTTAGGCGTGCGGGACCTTGACTTGACTTTTGATGAGGCCACCGCCGGTGCCTTATATTACGTGTGGCGAGAATTATTGACCGATAAATTTGCCGGCATTGATGGTTTTCTAGCCCGCAGTCGGGCCCGTAAATATTCCAGACCCTCGCCGGTCACCGGGCAAATGGAAGAAGTGACGCTGTATTTTCAAAATATTCTGTTCTATGACATGGGCGGCGGTACCACGGACATTGCGCTATTAGAAATTGGCTTGGAAGAGGTCACCGGCATTGTAGCGACGACTGAGCAACTGCCGAATTTGGGACGTTACTTTATAGTGAGACCGCGCGTTTTAGGTTTAACCGGCAAAGATAATTTTGCTGGAGATAATGTCACCTTGGCAGTGTTTCGTATTCTCAAATCCAAATTAGCGACTAAAGTGGCGACGATGTTGACTGGCAATAAAAGCCACCTCAGAAAGGTTGAACGTTCGCCAGCCGTGCAACAGGTATTGGAAGCGTTTGAGGCGTTTGAAACTGCCAAACCGCAACCTAATTCGCAGGAGAGTTGCTTTACTCAATGGTTCCAAATCGGCAACAGTAAAGATTATGAGAAAGCAAAAATTCGGGGACCAATCGATACCTTAGTCCCAACTCAATTCCGTCATAAACCGGAGTTACAACCGATTTTTTTTGATTTATGGAAAGAGGCCGAGCGAATTAAACAGACCCTCAGCACGACACCACCAGGGTATGAAGGAGGAGACTTACCGAAGTCAGTGACGGCCGATGGGGGACGCTTGTTACCGGCCATCCAGTGGCTCAATTTAGGACTACAAGAGGATGACTTAAGCGATATTCAAGTATCCGCCGCGGAGATGGAACGAGTAGTGCGTCAAGACATTCAGAGTACCTTTGAACAAGCGAGAAATTTATGTATCGGTACCACCAAATCTATGCCCGTGGTGAAACATCTCATCGATAGAGTGATTTTAGCGGGGAGCAGTTCACATTTGCGACTCATCCGAGCCGTGATGCCCCAAGAGATTTTAGGCCAGCCGTTTGACTACGAAGGCCATGATGGACGGAATTGGACACTCCCCGCGCCGTTTAAATTAGATAATTACAATCTCATGTTTGATGCCAAAGAATCTAAATTGGCAGTGGTGCGGGGTGCGTGTTTACCGCGCTATTTTAAAACGAATCGGGTCGATTGTCGCAATCCTCAATTGTCAGGTCATTTAACGCGAGGAATCACTTTTATTGACTTTGATATAGATAACCTGCGTCATTACCTGCCTTTTAGTTTAGCCTACACGGTAGGAATGGGTAAAGAGGTGCTATTTTTGGCCGGTGACCGGATGAATCTTAAACAACGTGATGGTAGCGTGGTGGCGCGTAAATTTATCGCCGCGCAGGAAATTGTACGCTGTTATCGAATTGAGAACGTGAATCAAGTCAATTCAGCGGATGAAGAGGGCTTGTATTGTCAATTTGAAATTTTTCAAGCGATCGCCAAGCAAGCCGGTTTAGACAAAGAGGCTGATCGCACTAAAATCACTGAATTGGGTAATCAGTATAAGTTCTTTATCGAATTTGATGTAGAACGTAATCTGAAATGTTGGATGTATCCTCATCTCGATGGCAATACTGACCGTGAATATATCAAACAAACGGCAGTGTTATCAGAGCAGATTAAACCAGCGGCAGTGATGAGTATGTTGGGGGAGGAAATGGCACCGGGGAAATGGGTTTGGCAGTCGGGGCTGACGTTAACTTGTCCACTGGGTCTGGGGGGAGAGGAAATGGTCAAATTTAAACCGTATTCACCAAATGATGCGGTGGTTGAAGGGGAGGTTACATTACGTCAAGCGGCAGACCTTAGTGGCGGAAAAACGGAATTTCGCGCCGCGGATAACACATTGCTCTGGAGCGTGAACTTACGAAATTACCAAGTGAAAACTCCAGAACTCGCTAAACTGCGGATTTATCTATCGTTCCAAAAAGAAGGAGTCGTGCTAAAATACACGGTTTATGATCCGGATTTGGAGGATAAAACACAGTTGTGGGAAATTCCGATGAGTTTTGATAATCGCCGAAAGTCGTTGCCATTTAACCCGTTTGGTGGGGATGAATAACTCAACCACTAACCCCTCCTGGTCAAGGCTACTCTAAGCACACATCTTTTGGAGTAGTCATTTTCTCGTTCCCGCGTGGGAACGCGAGCCGAAAACTATTTAGAATGTTGGAGTAGAGGCTTTAGCCGGTAGGGGTTGGCGCCCCATTAAAGGTCTCGCGGCCGGCCCACCGGCTAAAGCCTCTACTCCAACAGATTTGTTCTCGTTTTCGCGTTCCCACGCGGCGCGTGGGAACGCGAGCCGAAAACTATTTAGAATTCCTCGTTCCCACGCGCCAGCGTGGGAATGCCGTGAGCAACGCGCCAGCGTTGCGGGAAAGGGACGCTGGCGCGTCCCAACGGCATTCCCACGCTGGCGCGTGGGAACGAGAAGAAGCCTACTGGTGTGCATAGAGTAGCCCAGAGGGAGAGGGGCGAAAGAACATACGGGAAAATTTCTGCTTCAGTACTTACCATTCACGGCGGCTAACGGTTATTTCCCCCCTAAACATACAATCCAACAATTCCCACTGAATTGGCGCGAATTTTAGTAATTTTCCCCAATTGACCAAACGTAGTCTGAACCTCAGTCGCCTGATTTTTATCGCAGAAAATTAAAAAATACCCTCCTCCTCCAGCCCCACATAATTTAACACCACGCACCAATGGTGAACTAGCAAAAGCTTCATCCATGGCCATAATCTGAGGTTCAGCCGCAATTAAGGAAGAAGTCATTTTTTTCTGTTGCCAGCCCTCGTTTAAAATTCTCTCAAACGCGGTATAATCTTGACGTTCAATGGCGATTTCTAATTGATCCACCAAGGCCAACAACGGATAACTGTGGTCGATATTGACACTTTGTAAAATCGTCGTCGAGCTACGTTTGATACCCGTGTTGATAAGGTACATATCATAACGATTTTCTAAAAACGCCACATCCAAATAACGAAATAACGGTCGCCGATTTTTGGGAAAATCGAGCCGTTTAAAACCACCAATACCAGAGCCGTAACTGTCTTGATAACCGGTGAGAGGATTAAATTTGCGCTCAATTTCCAGCGCAATTCGACAAATTTCAAACTCGGATAAGTTAATTCCCTGATACATGGACAAGGCTTTGACCACCGCAATGGTGTAAGCCGTGGAGGAAGCTAATCCAGAACCTTCGGATAAAATATCAGTGTTAAAAGAAATGGTGACGGGACCTACTCCAAAGTAGAGCAAAGGTTCTCGTGCCACTTCATTTTTAATCTCTTCCGGGCGGCGCGTGATTTCTCGTCTCGAATAATTGATAATATAATTATCCGTGTGATTGTCATGCACACTAATATAAGTATACAGATCGGAAGGAAAGCTAATCACGCTACCGGTTTGGTACTTATCAATAAAAGCCTGTAAATCCGTAGAGCCACCTACTAATGAAATCCGTAGAGGACATTTGGCAATAATCATCATAACACAAGGTCTCTTAATAAGAAAAGAAAATTTCCTCTCCCTGAGGCAGAAAGGGGTAGGAGGTTAACGGTAATTCTTCTCGTTTCCACGCGCCGGCCTGGGAATGCCGGCTGGACGCGCCCGCGTCTTTTTCCGGCAGTTCCTCCAGGCTGATGGAGGTATCAAAATTCAATAGGTTATCACAGGTCAAAGTTTCCTAAGCCTGGAAGGCTTAGGAAACTTAGGTGACCCAAGGTTTCCTAGGCCGCGATGGCTTAGGAAACCTAGAATCTGTAAAATTTGGAAACGTTAGCTCCTAGATTTTAATACTGCCATTAGTTGGTAGGGACTACCCTTTTCCCGCCACGCTGGCGCGTGGGAACGAGATAAGCCGAGTTGGAGTCCAAAGTTTCAGCTTTGGATGAGACTGGTCAAGGTGAGGCGGCGTTGCCAAAGCTGAAGCTTTGGACTCCAACACCGTCACCTGCCGTAACTTAATGTAATGGCATTGCTGGTTTACTCAGCGATTTTACCAGTCTTAAAAAACGACATTCCTTCTTGCAGATGTTGGGCTTGCTCTTTCAAACAAGCACTGGCTACTGCCGCTTCTTCTACCATCGCCGCATTTTGTTGTGTCATCTCATCCATTTGCGAAATGGCTTTATTAACTTGTTGAATACCCAATAATTGTTCCTGACTAGCAGCGGCAATGCCAACAATAATGTCACTCACTTCTTTGACCGCCGTAATAATTTCTGCCAAGCGAAGCCCAGATTGATTCACCAACTGAGTCCCCTGGGCCACTCTATTCACACTGTTTTCGATTAATATCTTAATCTCCTTGGCCGCACCTGCACTCCGTTGTGCCAGATTTCGAACTTCGGCGGCAACGACGGCAAAACCACGTCCTTGCTCACCGGCCCGGGCCGCTTCGACGGCGGCATTTAGCGCTAACAGGTTGGTTTGAAAAGCAATATCATTAATGAGTCCGATAATATCGCCCACTTGTTTACTGCTCTGATTAATTTCAGTCATGGCACTCACGGCTTGATTTACCACGGTACCTCCTGCTTGAGCACAATTAAGTGCTCGCATTGCCAGATGCGTTGACCGTCTGGCATGGTCAGTGGTTTGTTGTACGGTTCCTGTCATCTGTTCCATACTAGCTGCCGTTTGTTGTAGTGAAGCGGCCTGTTGTTCAGTGCGCTGACTCAGATTGTGATTACCTTCCGCCAGTTCTTCCGTGGCCTGACTAACGGCAGAAGCGGTTTCCATAATCGTTGCTATTACCGTAATAAATTTATTGACGGTGGCATTGACATCCTCTTGAATCAGTTTCAACAATCCTTGGTAATCCTGGTTGATAGTTTGAGTTAAATCGCCGTTGGACAAGGCACCCATGACTCGACGAATATCGCCTAAAATACTCTCTTTATGGTCCAAGACTTGGTTGATACTTTCGCCAATTTTGTGGAAAAAACCTGATTTTTCAGTAAGGTCAACTCGTTTGCTATAATCACCCCGGGCGGCGGTAGCAATCACGCTGTCAATTTCTCGTTCGGTGGCCACTTCTAACGATTTATCTTTAAATTCAAAGACCCAGCCCAAACGTTGTCCTTGCTCATCTTTCACCGGATTGACGGTCAGTTGTAACGTCAATTCTCCCATCGTAATAATCGTAGTATGGACCGTCTTCAATTCTCTCAATACTTGGCGAAACTGGTTGGGAGAAGGGTGAAAATTATCAATGGTCGTGTTTAAGAATTGGTTCGCCTGGAAACCAGGTAATTGAGTACGAATATCCGCCAATAATTGGTGGGCGGCTGGATTGGCGTAAATAATTTGATAGTCGTTATTGGCAATTAAGACACTGGTAGAGACATTATCCAAGGCTTGATTAATTCGAATGGCGGCTTGCGCAATTTGTTTATCTTGTGCCATTTGCTCGCGCAGTTGGGTTTGCATTTGCGCCAAGGCTTGAAAGAATTGAGCAATTTCATCTTGTCCGTGCCAAGTAATGACGTTATCTAGGTGGCCTGCGGCAATGGCTTTGGCTACCGTGGCCGCTTGATTCAAGGAGCGGGTAAGACCGCTGAGAAACCAGGCCATCAAAAACATGGCAATAATGACGGAAACGTAAGTAGTTCCAAAAATGAATAAATAGAGTGTTCTATTTTCATTTAAGTGTTGCTTGGCAGGAATATTTACGGCCATCATCCACTTAATATTTCCCATGGTGATCGGTTTAATATAAGTGATGACGGTTTCATTGAGTGTCCTGGAATGTCGCGTGTAAAAAAGCGGCTGTTGTTTTAAGACGTGGTCGATGAGAATTTGATTATCGGTGGTTTCCTCAATCGATTGGCCCACATAAGATTGATTATTACTGGCAATGACTATGCCTTTAGGACTATAAATTGTAGTATACGCCCGATTGAAGCCAACGATAGTGACCGTATTTAGCATCGTTTGCAATTCTGCTCGAGCCGCATGATTTACCAGTGCGGTGCCTGATAATTGTTCAATCTCTTCAATTTGATGGGTGGAAATTTCAAATTCATCTTGTAACAGATGAACATAATAGTTGAACAGATTTTCAATAATTATTTTAGCCTCCGCCTGTCGCATTTGGTGGAGCCGATAACTAATGAGTGTGGAGGTAATAGACACTCCGATAAAAGCCATCGTGCCAATGAACAGTAATACTTTTTTCTTGATGGTTAAGTGACGAAATATCATAGTTAATGGTCTGTAGTTGTGCTTATTCAATGAAATAGTTGGATTCAGAATGATTTAGGTACACCACCTCCAACCCCTCCTTGGTAAGGCGAGGAGTCAACCACCCCCAACCCCTCCTTGGTAAGGCGAGGAGTCAACCACCCCCAACCCCTCCTTGGTAAGGCGGGGAGTCAACCACCCCCAACCCCTCCTTGGTAAGGTCAACCACCCCCAACCCCTCCTTGGTAAGGCGGGGAGTCAACCACCCCCAACCCCTCCTTGGTAAGGCGGGGAGTCAACCACCCCCAACCCCTCCTTGGTAAGGCGGGGAGTCAACCACCCCCAACCC
>DZAL01000080.1 GCA_022729575.1 Thiomargarita sp. | reverse complement strand
AGAGGGGTCGGGGGTGAGGGAAAATACCGCAAAATTTCTGCTTCAGTACTTATCAGGCAGGTTTTGACGTTGGAGTCCGGAATTTATTCCGTGCGAGTCTAAAGACGGAATAAATTCCGGACTCCAACTGCGGGCAGGTTTGACCTTTTAGCGTAAGGTCTGCCAATTTAGGCCGCTTAAGGATTATACTTCACTCTTTGTTGTTCCCATAACTCAATCAGAGATGACCGGTAAGTGCTATACAAATGTGTTGGAATCGGCGGAGCCGCGGCCGTGGCTACCGCGTAGTCACTAAATACGGCCAACAGGTCTTCCGCCGAAACTACCGGCAGTTCTCGCATTCCATCTAAACGTCGGTTCACTTCCCGACTATGGTGAGCGGCCTCCCACCAAGCAATAGCCGTCGTCAGTTCATCCGCTAACCAGAAGATAATCAAGACGCTAAACAGTTTGGGGAGGATTGAAACGTCACCGCCGGCAATGAATGGAATAATCGCAAACACCGTCATTATCATGCCCCCCCCGACACTGCCAATCAACCATAAGGTACGATGTGCCGCGTGTCGATAAAGAAAACTGGACCAAAAAGCACTTTCTTGGAGGTTGTCTAAAAACCGAACCGTCCCTGGCGGATGTTTGCTGGTAAAATAACCACCGTCTTGGTAGTAATTTTGATCCAGTTGCATCGCCCGTTGCGTGAGTGCTTGAATATCTCCAAACTGTTGGAGGAGTTCCCAAGAATCACGGTCTTTCCCAAAAGAATCCTGTAAAATAGCTCGTCCGTTCAGTTCTCTGGACAGGTGATGGTAATGTTCCTCTAGGTAACGACACCCCCACGCGAGGATTTCGGCGATTAAGGCAATGACCGCACAAATATAAACGAGGAGGTCATATTTTTTCAAGCCTAGCATCAACAGTGCCAGAATGAGCGCGATGAGATGCGCCCAGCGATGGTACTTAAAGTAGTTTTGAGCCACTTCACTCCCAGCTTTAGCCAACGCCGAGAGAGAGGATAAGGATGTAGTTACGGTTGTTGTTGAGAGCATAATAGTTAATTTCCTTGATTAAAGGTTTAAGTTAAAATACAGACCGCAAAATTTCATTTTGCGCTCCAGTGGGTTTGAGATTGGTAGGGTGCGTCCCACGCACCACTCAAGTTCACAGTCTTGAAGTACAACGTCTCGGGTCAAAACTCAAGGTTAAATCCAGCACCTCGTTTTCGGCCCAAGGAAATTCAGTCGTCCTGGCATACACATAGTTTCTGACCACATTGCCAGAAATACCAGCCAATTTATTCACAAATAACGAAAAATAATCTATATCCGCTAACTCCACAGAGCGGTACGAGACATTTTTATGGACCAGGTCACCTCTTAAATCAATCAAGGTATTCAAACATCGTCTCACATTATCCGTGGTCATGGTTGGCCAGAACCAGGAATGAGACAAATGTTTCATCCCGATAACTTGATAAAACAGTTCGTCAACTGCCTCTGGTCGAGGAGACTGCGATTTGGCAACTTTCTCTACTTGATGTTTAGTTAACAATTGTTGCCATTCGGTTGTCAACCGCCAAATATCCCGTTTCCACTCCTCGCTACGATGCCACACGTCTGCGGCAAATTTACTTTCCTGTGGTAATAACTCCGAGGCACTCATTTGCACATTCGTCGGAAAACTAGCTGGGGTATTGGCCTTCGCCAGGATAAAGCTAAACGCCTCTTCCAGCAAACTCTTGATGTAGTCCTCCCAACAAGTGACCATGAATACGATGCCGTGTTTTATCAAGATGTTCGCATCATAATAGCCGTCCGTAGCTGGATTAGGAAGAGGATGTTGAGAGACCTGCGCATAAAAAGCCATCAGGGCCTTCAACTCCTGCATATTGTTTTTAAATCGCTTCCATGACACAGCAAAATCAGGATTAATCATCAACATATACCGCCTCCTTGATAGATAATTTCGGTTCCCTTGCCAGTGATTTTAATCGTATCCCAATCAAGGGCCACGATGCCATCATCTATCATTTCCTTAATCGCCTCCTGATACACCGCCCGTTGTTTCGGGTTGAGAGAGGAAAAATACAAGGTACTTAGCCATAAAGATGGCACAACCTGATTTTCTTTGGCCCCCATTTCTTGAAACTGCTTGAGGATGCCCTGCTTAACAACGTCTTTGGGCGCCATTCCCATATCGGGATACAGCAAGTCTCCTCCCTTGACCGTAAGTTTCAGGCTCCGCTGGACCCGTTGCAAGAGACCGTCATTGACTAATTCTTCAATCGCTGGCCGTACCGCTTGTCGTTCCGCGGGCGTTAACTGGGGTAAATACACGGACGGCAACCAGTAGGGGGATAAGACCTGATTAGCGCCCATATTCCGTTCTTTAAAATGATTGAGGATGTCTTGTTTAATTTTTTCGATTTCCGTACGCATTCGGATTATTCTCCTGGTTAGATTAATTGGTCTGTATTATTTTCTCGTTCCCACGCAGGTAGTAGTAGGGTGGGCAACGGGTTTTTCGTTGCCCACCATGAAGATTTGGTGGGCAAACAAACACTTGCCCACCCTACATGACTTCGCTTAATCCACCCTACTTATAGATGTGAATGATTTAAAGGTAGGGTGCGTCCCACGCACCTGTTGGGAAATCACACCGTGCCTTACTTCAACCGCCCATGACAATTTTAGCGGGCAAGTAGCAACTTGGTGGACTAGAGAGTTTCGCCACTACGAGGTTTCCTAAACCTTCGAGGTTTAGGAAACCTTGACCTCACCTAACCGCTACCGCCACCCCGTAATAATAGATAACCGATAGGCAACCTGGTAGGGTGCGTCCCACGCACCTGTTGGGAAATCACACCGTGCCTTACTTCAACCGCCCATGACAATTTTAGCGGGCAAGTAGCAACTTGGTGGACTAGAGAGTTTCGCCACTACGAGGTTTCCTAAACCTTCGAGGTTTAGGAAACCTTGACCTCACCTAACTGCTACCGCCACCCGCACCACCGTTTGAATCTTTCCCAAATGCTGACCTTCTCTTCAACTTGATTATCCTTATCTTTCAAAAGAGACAACTGAACCAACTCCCCTTTAACCACCTCCACCTCCTGCCGATACAACGGCAACGGCGCCTCCACCACTAGCGATTCCAAAGCGTGCAGACCCGCTTCCCAATAGGATTGCGCTTGGTCATAATGTTGCTGCTGAAAATGGAGAATTCCTAACCGATTCTGAGCGACCGCTACATCATGCCGCGTTTGGGGCGTCGGGGACTCGGTCAGCAACGCTTGGCTTATCTCTAAATAACGTTGTTGACACGCCAACGCTTGGACCAGGTCATTCTGGGCTTCATAGATGCCTCCCAGGCGATTCCACGCCACGGCCACGTCCCGCCGCGTTTGGGGCGTCGGGGACTCGGTCAGCAACGCTTGGCTTATCTCTAAATAACGTTGTTGACACGCCAACGCTTGGACCAGGTCACTCTGGGCTACATAGATGTCTCCCATACGAGCCCACGCCAGGGCCACGTCCCGCCGCGTTTGGGGCGTCGGGGACTCGGTCAGCAACGCTTGGAATATGTCTAAAGCCCGCTGGTAATATTTCAATGCTTTGTCCAGCCGATTCAATTCTGTCTGTATGTCTCCCAAACTGGTTAATACCTTGGCTTGTGCAAGAGGAGGTAAACTCGGTTGTTGTAAGGTTCTCTCTAAGGCGGATTCTAGCGCAAATCCTCGCAGTTGTTCACCAGTGATGAACAAAAATTCTTGAACTAACTGCGACTGCACCAGAGCATAATCAACGCTTTGTGGTGGCAATCGGGCCAGCAAACTTTCGCAGATACTGACTTTCAACACCGGTGAAAGACTATCATAATGTTCATAATGTTCTACCTTCACCCAGTCAAGCCATTGCGCTACTTCTGCGGTCGTCGCATTCTCAGGCAACGGAATCGCCCCCAACTTCACCAACTGCAACCGTACCTTCGGCAACTCTTCGGGCTTCCCATACTGGTCAATAAACCAGGTCCCCACCACGTCATGACTCAATTGCCAACGTTCCTCCGTCCCACCCGCCAACGGGCGCAAGAAGCCTCCTAATTGAGAATTTTGAAATAACCCATCCCCAATTTGCTGCTTCGACACCGGCGGCACTGTGGCAAACGTCTCCAACTGGCGCAACGCCGCTACCCCTTGTTGCAACTCATCCAAACTTAAACCCTTGGGAATCAGACTAAAACACCATAACAACGCCTCCAATAACTGCGGTGGAGCAAATCCCCGTTTCGCTTCCTCCAATCGTTGCACTAAAAACTTAGGCAGCCGATGCTGGGCCTGTTGAGTCATTTCGGCCAAAGCGACGGCGGTAAAATCTTGTGGCTGCGTGTGCCACCGTTCTCGTAACCACTTCGTCCAGTCTTCCAAGAACACGGGCACCCCGTGACTTACCTGTATCACTTGGTCTAACACAGCCTCGGGCAACGACGGTAGCGAAGGACGGGGGCGGGCGGAATTTTCCTCAGTCCAATAATGTTGAATAATCGCCGTGGCTTCCTCTTTCGCTAATCGGTCAATATCCGCCCGTTGCCAAGTTTCATGCCCGTCACGAGTCAACGGTTGCCACACCCGTGCTTGCTGTTGACTACTGGCCAAGACATACAAATGCGGCGGCAACGGGTCGGGAAAACCACTGGTAATGCCGCCTGGGTCCGCGGCTTGATTCAGACCGTCAATGAGAATAAACCAGTCCTCATTATTACCCGACTGCGCCAGATGAGTCAGATTATCTCTTAACTGCTGTTGTACTTGGGCTAAACTCAACACCATCGTAGGTAACGGTAGCCCACTTAACTGATTGAGGACCGTCAAGCAGTGCATGGCAATTCGCAGACCGATACTGGGTTTGAAAGTTGTCAAATCTTGGAGATTTGACAACTTTTGGAAAGTTGTCAAATCTTGGGGATTCAAATCTTGGAGTCCCTCAATCTTGGCATCCAGACTGACAAATACGGCCCGTTTTTCTAATTGCAAAAAGAGTTGACCTAACAACACCGTCTTGCCACTGCCCGACTCCCCTTCTAATAACAACCGTTGCGCCGGACTATTTTTCAACAACGCCAAGACGCGCTGACTTGCCAATGGCCGTAGCACCTTGTCACTCGCCCGTTGTCGGGCAATCTTCTCATGCCCTAAATCAAATTGCGGGCGAATCTCCTCCGTAGTCTCGGCAGTCATGGTCGTCTCGGGCAGGGTAAAACCAAAGTTTTCACATAACTCTTTGACCAACTTTTCTATATTCTGCTTCACATTCTGCCCATGGGCAATCTCCGCATCCGTCTTCCCCCATTGCCACCCCAAAGGCGGTAAATCGTCTTGATAATGCCGTTGCAACACTCCAACGGCTCGTCGTTGTTTCCACCGCACACTGTCTAATAAGCCCGGTAAGCGTTTATCGGGCTGACACTCGGGCCGCTGATGATAACATGACCCCAAGGGCATCAAGTACAGATAACGAGTATAAGGCTGGTTCGCATCATACAATACCAATGACTCTTCCCATTGCCAGTCAAGCCGCGGTGGTGTGGGCGCTGGAATCAACTGCGAATTATTAGCCGGGGCGGGCTGTGACCAAATCTGGCGGAGATGCCGTTGATTCAGACGCTCCGAGACACATAAAAATTTCGTCCCTTGCCAACTGCAATGAATCCCCCGTTGCACCTTCCCATTCTCCACCGGCGTCTCTGACACCATCGCCAAGTTTAAACCATGATACGGTTTAAACATCTCCCCCAGTCTATCCAACAACGCCAGCAAGCCATCCTCTACCCGTGACGCTTGCCGAAACGCCGTCAACGGAATTGGTTGACACGTTCCCACTTGCTGACGAATCTCAGCAATCGCTTGCAACCAAGTCCACTGTGCCCCGCCCGTGGTGTCTTTCGCCGCCGTGCCTAATACCAAAGTCGTTGGTTCTAAAATCTCGGGCAACGCTGGAAAGGGTAGTGACTGAGAGACAGGCGGAGGTAACTGCGCATAAGCGACCGATAACACCGCACTCCGATATAACCACGTCATGCCACCTTCACATACCTCCTGCGTTAACGACTGATGCAACATCCCCAAGCCCGCTTTCAGCGCCTCCCCCGGTAACTCCGTCTCCTGCGGCAAGGCCCAATAAAACTGACTTGCTAACGTTACCCAATGCAAATGGACAAAGGCTTCAAAGACATGAAGATAATCTTGCAAGTGCGGACTCGGCTTCTCCAACACTGTTTGCACGGGCATAGGCCAACCGTCAATCTGAATATGTGGTAAATCCGCCGTCGCTACGGGTAACTGTGCCAACAATGAAGACTCCAACCGACTCCAACCTTCGTTCACACAATCCCGTAGTTTCAGCGGTTTCGGTGGCAACTGGCGCCACCGCGGATGCCAGAACTGCAAATGATGCGCCACAAACACTTTCAACGCCGGTGGCACTTCTGCTACACCATCGAGCAACCAATAACGTTGATAGAACAGAATTTGGAGGAGATAAGCTAATTCCCGTTGTTCCTCGGCTAACCGCTGGCCCAAAATGCCCGCTTGAAACCCTTGGTAGAGATGATACAACAACCCACTGAAAGCCTCCACCTGGTCCGACTTAGAAGGCAACCAGTCATTTTGGGGTTTCCCCAATCGCTTCACCACCTCCTCCGCCTCCACGGGCGAAAACTTCTCGGCCAATTCAAACCACAGCGAAGTTTCTAACCGGGCTATATCACTGGCAATTAAATTCTCCTCCATATCGCCCACATCAATGACTTTGAAACCATCTGGAGACACTAACACGTTGCCACAATGCAAGTCATTATGACGAAAGTTGGCATGAATCAGCTCGATAGTCTGACAAAGGTCTTGGAAATCCGCGGTGGCCAGACAACTTTGCGAATCAAACCCCATTTGTTGCAGGGCCGTCGTTAATGAAATTACCCCCGCAGTCTGAACCGTCACTTGATATTCCAGGTCCTTGTCCTTCGTCAACTTCGCCCGCAACACCGATTCCTGAGTCTTATCCACCCCCAGCCAAATCAGTAACGGCGATGGCGGTTGCTGGTCTAAGGTCACCTGCAAGGGAAGATACGCCGTGGCCCCGTTACCAGTGAGAATCGGCGTGGGTCCCAGCAAGCAACATTTCTCTTGAACAACCAGCCAGGGAGGTAAGTTCTCCCCATGCCCAGTCTGTCGCAGCGACTGCCATAACGTGTCAATAGCCACCGGGCTCACCTCATCACTAGGTTTGACGGCGGTAGTCTCCACCACCACGACCACTGGACCTGCTGCGGAGCTCACCTCCAGCCGATAAGCACCGGGCTGAACCAGGATGTCGGGCGGTAACTGGGCGAGGAGTTTCGCACAATCGTGACAAAAATGTTCACTTTTGAGGCCGTGCCAAGCAGTCTTCTGAACGTTCTCATAACTGGTCGTCACTCGTTGGATAAAGCCTTGGAAATTGTGAACCCAAGTGTCTCGTTTAGACGCGGTGACAGCGAAGTAATGCAACAGACTTTTATCCAACGGTGCCACGGACTCGCCAGCTTTATTGACGGTGACATCTTCATAAACCACGATAGCGCGGTTAGGCACCAACGCAATGGGTAGTTCCTTCTTCGCGAAGTGGAGGAAATCATCTAACGAATTGACCCCCTGACCACCGATTTTATTAGCGTTGGTAATTTCCAATTGTGCGCTATCGAGCGTAGGATGAGAACGGATAATGAGACTGTAGGCATGTTTTTGCTCATCTTCTAACATCAAGTGAAAGACTTGCACGGCACTACGGCCGCCGCTACACAGGGAGAAAGTTGCTTCCTGGTAAGTCTCCTTAGAAAGATGGCGGCGTAATTCCGTCACTAGGGTTTGATACTCTGGGTCGGACCAACCGA
The DNA here is from genome assembly GCA_022729575.1 of Thiomargarita sp. Lineage (GTDB taxonomy): Bacteria > Pseudomonadota > Gammaproteobacteria > Beggiatoales > Beggiatoaceae > JAABRD01. Next base: position 16,311 of record DZAL01000080.1, on the reverse strand, counting down.
CCTGTTGTTTAAAATGTTCGCTATATTTCATTTAGTGTTCCTTCTCGTTGAGTTCTGAGGGATAACACCCCTCGAAGGGGTGTTATCCCTACTAGCCAAATTGAGTTCTGAGGGATAACACCCCTCGAAGGGGTGTTATCCCTACTGGCCAAATTGAGTTCTGAGGGATAACACCCCTCGAAGGGGTGTTATCCCTACTGGCCAAATTGAGTTCTGAGGGATAACACCCCTCGAAGGGGTGTTATCCCTACTGGCGGTGCGGACCTTAAGCTCACACCTCACCATAATGTAATCCTTCTTCCTTTAACCACCGCTTAATCAAGGCGCGACACCGCTCAGGATATTGTTCAAACATCATTCTACCGGCTTTAGTAACTTCGGTCAACAATTCCTGATGCTTTTGTAAATCCGCAATTCTTAAATTCATTACCCCAGTTTGTCGAGTCCCTAATACTTCCCCTGGTCCGCGTAATTCTAAATCTTTTTGCGCAATGACAAACCCATCATTGGTCTCTCGCACAATCTGCAATCGCGATTGAGCCAATTCGGTCAATGGCGCTTGATACAGTAACACGCAATGACTTTGTAACACACCACGGCCAATTCGACCGCGTAATTGGTGCAAGGCTGCTAATCCTAAACGTTCAGCATTTTCAATAATCATCAAACTGGCGTTGGGCACATCGACACCAACTTCGATCACGGTGGTGGCTACTAACAAGTCAATTTTTCCTTGTTTAAACTCTGCCATCACCGGCTCTTTTTCTTTCGCTTTCATGCGACCATGCAACAAACCGATACGTAATTCGGGCAAAGACTCCAGCAATTGTTGCGCCGTCTTTTCCGCCGCTTGAAATTGCAAATAATCCGATTCTTCGATTAAAGTGCAAACCCAATACGCCTGACGACCTTGGGTACAGGCATGACGAATTCGCTCAACCACTTCTTCGCGGCGAGTATTGGGAATAATTACCGTTTTTACCGGCGTGCGGCCCGGCGGCAATTCATCAATGATTGACGTGTCTAAATCGGCATAAGCGGTCATGGCTAAAGTACGAGGAATCGGCGTGGCCGTCATAATTAATTGATGTGGATACAGACCAGTCTGACTGCCTTTATTTCGTAACGCTAACCGTTGATGCACCCCAAAACGATGTTGCTCATCGACGATAACTAGACCTAATTTAGCAAATTCAACCTCTTTTTGAAATAACGCATGAGTCCCGACTACTAAGGCACTATCACCATTGGCAATGGCGGCTAACGCTTGTTCACGCTTGTTCTTGGATAAACTACCAGTAAGCCAAGTCACTTGTAATTGCAATGGTGTTAGCCAGTCGGTAAATGTTTGTTTATGCTGCTCCGACAGCAATTCCGTGGGCGCCATTACCGCCACTTGATAGCCAGCTTCAATTGCTTGTAAAGCACTTAAAGCAGCAACCACGGTTTTACCCGCACCAACATCGCCTTGGAGCAGACGTTGCATCGGTTTAGTGTCGCGTAAATCCGCGGCAATTTCCGCATACACTCGTTGCTGGGCCGTGGTCAGTTGAAACGGTAAATTGGCGAGTAAAGCACGAGTTAACTTACCTCCAATCATCAAAGCCGGGCCCTGATGAGTTTGCACCCGCGCCCGTAACATACACAAACTGAGGTGATGGGCTAATAATTCTTCAAAAGCTAATCGGTATTGACCAGGATGAGTGCCCAGTGCCAATTGTTCCAAATCAATACTGGTCGGCGGTTGATGCAAAGTGTGCAAGGCTTCGGTTAAGGACGGCATGTTAAAATAGGCCAACAACTGAGGCGGTAATAGCTCTTCCAGAGAAGACGAAGTTAATCCCTGCTCGACCAGCAAACGTAATTGTGTTTGTGACAATCCTTCGGTGCTAGGATAAATCGGGGTCAAGTGGGTTTGCACGGTCAACACGCTACTGTTACCATCCACTCGTTGGTATTCTGGATGCACCAATTCTAAACAATGATACCCGCCACGTACTTCTCCAAAACACCGCAACTTTACGCCTGGCTGTAATTGCTGTTGTTGCGCTGGATAAAAATGGAAAAATCGTAACATCAGGGTACCGGTATCATCATTCAGCATACAAATAAGAGAGCGGCGACGACTGAGTTTAACTTCGGTGGAGAGAATCGTGCCTTCAATGAGCGCGGTCTCTCCCACTTGTAAACTATCGATAGTGACTACTTTGGTACGGTCTTCATAGCGCAAAGGCAGATGAAACAGTAAATCTTCGACGGTTTCAATGCCTAACCGCGCTAACAATGGTGTTAATTTAGGTGTAATTTGGGATAAAGTGGCAATGGGGGTATTCATTCGGCAATAAATTAAATTGATAATACTAAAATTGCATCCATTTCAACCGCGGCACCTTTAGGTAAACTGGCTACACCAATGGCAGCTCTGGCAGGATAAGGAGGAGTAAAATATTGGGCCATGATTTCATTGATTAAGGGAAAATGAGTCAGGTCGGTAAGAAACACATTGAGTTTGACAATATTGTTTAACTCTCCTCCAGCGGCTTGAGCAACGGCACGTAAATTGCGAAACACTTGGTGAATTTGCTCGGCCGAGCCGCCATCGATTAAGGTCATCGTTTCTGGTACTAATGGAATTTGTCCAGATAAATACACGGTGTTGCCGACTTTGACGGCTTGGGAATAGGTGCCAATCGCTTGGGGCGCGGCGGCGGTGTCAATAATTTGGTGATTCATAGTACGGTTCCTTGGTTGAGCAAAGGTTGAGCCAAAAATAGGTAGTCTCCACTGAATAATGGAGGTATTAAGAGTTAGGTAGTCCCTCCAAATTAATGGAGGTCTTAACCTTCAATGAGTTACCCAGATTCAAAGTTTCCTAAACCTCAAAGGTTTAGGAAACTTAGCACCTGCCAGGTTTAGGAATCTTCGCCCCCAGCGGTTAGTACCTCCATTAGCTGGTAGGGATTACCTAAGAGTTAAGGGCCAGGTTTCCTAAATCTGGAATTGACGGTTTAGAAAACCTGACTTTAGCGTGATCTTCGGTAAATTCGATAGTGGTGAGTAGGGATAACACCCCTTCGAGGGGTGTTATCCCTCAGCGCCCATTTTCTTAACTGGTTCACGACTAACCTCACGGGGATAAGATTTTTGGTAGTGCGGAAATCTGGGTGAAAGGTCTGAACTATGATAGAATGATTTTAAAATGAACTATGATTAATCATAGCCTTCTTTCATAGTCCTCATTTAATCAGTTCAATCATAGTTCAAGGCCGAAGAGAAACCTCGCGAGATTTCACCCAAATTTCATCGCTACCAGATTTTTTCCTGTACTTCTCCCAGTTTGGTTCGAATTAAGATTATCCAGTTTAACCTCTGATTAAACTTTGGTCAACTTCTTTTTTTAAAGATTTCAAATAGACTCTTAAAAGAAAACGGTATATAATTGGGTTTTCACATTATAAAAGATTAAATAGCTATGAAACATCGTTCCACTTTACACCTGGTTACACTCATGCCGTTATTGGCGGCCGGCGCTCATGCCGAAGTCACCTTAGACGGCACCTTAGGACGCGCCGGGGCCCTACCCGGCCCCGATTATCAAATCGGGGCCGACTTAGGCCAACCACACGGTGGCAACCTGTTCCACAGCTTTCGAGACTTTAATTTGCAAAGTCACGAAAGTGCCACCTTTAGCGGGCCTAACCAGGTGCAGAATGTTATCAGTCGCGTGACGGGCGGGAATCCGTCTAGTATCGATGGCACCCTGCGTTCGACGATACCCAATGCCGATATGTATTTTATTAATCCTTATGGCATCCTGTTTGGGCCGAATGCCAAGTTGGATGTGCAAGGCGGTTTTCATGCCAGCACGGCGGATTACCTACGGTTAAGTGACGGCGGACGGTTCGAGGCCCGTACTCCGAATAATAGTCTATTAACAGTGGCACCTATCAGTGCGTTTGGTTTTCTCACTGACTCGCCCGCGTCTATCTCCGTACAAGATAGCACGCTGTTTGTTCCTAAAGGTAACACGTTATCCCTGGTTGGCGGTGAGTTACAGATAAATTCTGGGTCGTTTCGGTTTAATTTCCATAACCCCCCGCGGCCGGAACCGCAGTTGTCGGCGGCATCTGGACAAATTAATCTGGCCAGTGTAGCGGCTCGTGGTGAAATTCGTCCTCCTACTTCGACCGACTTAACTGAGAATACAACCATGCCAGGAGGTGTCATCAAGGCGCATAATTCTTGGATTAATGTCGGTGGCGAAGGGAGCGGGAATATTTATATTCATGGGGGTCGTTTTGAACTGGAGGATAGTGTGATAAGTGCTGAGAACAATAATGACCAGGGCGGGACGATAAATATCGAAGTCGACTCTTTGGGATTAAAAGGCGTGCAACAATTTTCAGGAATTTATGCCAATACTTGGGGAAGTGGTCACGGAGGCACTATCAGGTTACTTACTAAGCAGTTAAGTTTAAGTGGTGGTGCCCAAATTACTAGCGCTACGTTTGGAACTGGCGAAGGAGGCGCTATCCTCATCAAAACCGATGAACTCACCGTGTCAGGGAAGTTTATTAAACAATTTAAAGAATTGGGCTATCCTGGCCAATTCCCTAAAGAGTCGGCAGATGGTTATCCCAGTGGGATTTTTGGCAATTCATTCTTGACTTCGCCCAACGGCGGCAAAGCGGGGCGTATGGTAATAGAAGCCCGCCAACTTACTTTGAGTAATGGGGGCCAAATTGACAGTGGCACGTTCGGCAGTGGTGATGGGGGCACTCTCCTGATCAAAGTAGCCGATACGTTGACGATTTCAGGCACCGATAAGGAAGAACCAAACATTAACAGTGGTATTGGCGGTGATTCGTTTAGTAGTAATACGTCTCTGGCTGGTAAGGCCGGGGATATTCTCATCGAGGCGCGTCAGATAACGCTGACTGACCAGGCCCAATTAGGAAGTAATACCAGTGGTCAGGGAACAGGGGGGGCTATCCTCATTAAAGTGACAGAGGCGTTGACTCTGCAAAATAGTTTTATTCTTAGTGAATCGCTCAACACGACGACTGCCGGCGGTGACGCTGGACCGATTAGAATAGAGGCGCGTCAAGTGACTCTGACTGACCGCAGCGCCATTGCGAGTGATACTAGAGGAAATGGACAAGGAGGGATGATTGTGCTGAAAGTAGGGGAAGCGATAACACTGCAAAACAGTATTATTACCAATGATTCGGAATCTCAGACGACGGGCAATGCTGGGCATATTCAGATAGAGGCTGGTCAACTGAATCTTAGCCAGCAGAGTATCATTGCGAGTGATACAGGAGGTAGTGGTGAAGGTGGTACTATCGTCATCCGTGTGGAGGGTGCGTTAACTGCTCAAGACAGTGCTATTTTCAGTAATTCGTTTAGTGAACAGTCCTCCGCTGGTAAGGCTGGGCATATTGAGATCGAAGCGCGTCAAGTGAATCTGAAAAACTACGCGGTGATTTCTAGTAGTACCTTTGGACCAGGACTAGGCGGTACGATTAAGATTACAGGTGTGGATACCTTAACCGTGTTAGGTGGTTTTATTTTAAGCGATTCGGCGAGTTGGAACCCTGATGCTGGGAAGGCGGGAGAGATTACCATACAAGCCAACCAAATCTATTTAAGTGGCAACCATGAATTTTCTCCTCCAACTAATCAGGAGATAGGTGAGGATCTTACTCAGAAGGTCCCCAAGCTCTTGCATTTGCGCCCAGGTCAGATTGCTACTTTAACTAACAAGGCTACGGGTGGTGACATTACTATCATTGCTTCCAATTTATTATATTTGTACGATGGTCAACTCACGACCAGTGCTCATGGTGGTAAAGGTAATGGGGGTAATATTGTGCTTAAAAATCCTACCTTTGTAGTGTTAAACCGAGGTGAGATTAAAGCGGAAGCGGAGGAAGGAAAAGGTGGCAATATTATTTTGACTGCTGCCCAGTTTCTAAAATCAACGGAAAGTAAAATTAGTGCCTCCTCCAGATTAGGCATTGATGGGCAAATTCGGATTGAGTCGCCGGCGGAAACCATTAGCGGTAGTCTGTTAGCGTTAGCCACGACGTTTACCGAGGTGAGTGGTTTATTACCACGTCCCTGCTCCGCGCTGTCGTTTGAAGAATTTATCCATCGTAGTCGCTTTCTCGTCAATCCCATCGCGGGTAGTCCACCCCGGCCTGACGATTTAAAACCTAGTCCGATTCTCCTCTCGATTCCAGCCCCGCCGAATCTTACGAAAGCGACGGTGTCCAAAGCGAGAAAGGCGGAATTGACTCAACGATTGGCTTGGTTGACGGGATGCCATCAGTAGCCCTTGGAGTACGGAATTTGGTAGTCCCTCCAAGATAATGGAGGTCTTGGTAATCCATGCCACCAATGGCGAGATTAACCCCCAGGGGGCTGGATTTCCTAAATCTGGCAGGTGCTAGGTTTCCTAAGCCTTCGTGGCTTAGGAAACCTTAAAACCTGTATAACTCTTTGAATTTTAAGAACTCCATCAATTTGGAGGGACTACCAAGTTTAGATTTGAATTTAGATTTGACAACTTTTCAAAAGTTGTCAAATCTGGCTTTGCGAAAGTGGTCAAATCTGGTTTTGACTAAACCGTTTTCAAGATAATACAATTTCTACCGCGCTCCTTCGCTTCATACAAGGCATTATCCGCAATATTAATCAACACTTCTGGTAAAAAAGTTTGACTCGGAATGGTACTTGCTACCCCCAAACTTAAAGTCACATAAGGATTCACTTCGGAAGCAATATGAACTAATTTTAATTGCGCTATCTCCTGTTGCATGGCCGCAGCCACTTGCACCGCCCCTTCCGCCTTAGTATTGGGTAAGACCACGACAAATTCTTCTCCTCCATAACGCGCCACTAAATCCGCCGGTCGTTTGACGGCACGATTCATCGCCCGCGCCACTTGACGTAAACAGTCATCACCGGCTTGGTGACCATAGTTATCATTATACCGTTTAAAATAATCAATATCACATAACACCAACGATAATGGCAATTGCTCACGGGCCAAGCGTCGCCATTCGACATAAATATATTCATCAAATTTGCGTCGATTAGCTAATTGGGTTAATCCATCCAAAGTCGCTAACCGGCTTAATTCCTCATTGGCTTTGGCCAAAGCCGCTTCCGCCCGGTGCCGCTCTTCAATTTCTTGCTGTAATTGTTGATTCAAGAGTAAAGCCGCATTTTTTGCTTCACGCTCTTGAATAAAGCGAATGCGTTCCTCTTCTGCACGTTTACGGTCAGTAATGTCATAAATAGCACTGGCCATCGCTGCTTCATTTTTAAAGATAATGGGTTGAATAAAAATAGCACAATAAATTTTGGTACCGCCCAGTTGTTTAAACTGTAATTCGTAATTTCTAACCGTACCTTCGGCCTGAAATACCTGTTGTAAATTTTTCTCATCAGCCTCATTTAAATAAAATTCTGATAAACGCTGTTGATTAATCAAACGACTCGGCGGCAACCCCAGAATGGCTTCAATTTGAGCATTGGCATATAAAATTAAATTATCTATTAATCGGACAATTAACAAAGGAATGGGAGTGGTTTCCGCAATCACGCGAAATCTTTCTTCACTCTCGCTTAACTCCTTAGTAAACCGAATTCTCTCTTCCTCCGCCCGTTTCCGGTCGGTAATATCATAAATGGCACTGAGCAATACTTTTTGGTGTTTATAAATAATCGGATGACTAAATAATGCTACCCATAAGAGACTACCGTCGGTTTTTTTGACCGGTAATTCATAGTTATGAATATAACCATTTTTTTCAAAAATTTCACGTAACTGTTGCTGGTCCGCTGGATTATCATAAAAATCAGTGATGCTATGACTACCCACCGGCTCCATCGAGGAGAGACCAAAATTGATGGCCGCTTGGGCATTCGCATAAAGAATAATATCGTCCACTATTCGCGTAATAATCAACGGAATCGGTGTCGTTTCCGCAATGATTCGAAACCGCTCCTCACTTTCGCGCAATTTGGCATTCAGGGCTCTGGTATCCGCGAACAATTTAGCATTCTTGATGGAAATGGCAATTTGAGCGGATAACAAGTTAAGAATTTCTAAACGAGTCGGGGTAAACGCATCCTCACTTAAATTATTCTCTAAATACAAAATACCGGTCAGTTGTCCTTGCGTGAGCAAAGGCAAACATAACACGGATTTAAGTTGATGTTTGATAATGTAAGGATCCCGCATAAATTTGCCGAGGTGAGCGGCATTGGATAAAACTATACTGTCATGAGTCCGCGCCACGTAATTTACCAAACTTAGCGGGACTATGGAGGATTCTGACGAATTTAAGGGTACCACTGATAACGATTGCAAGACCGTGACTTGATGCTGCTCGATCGAGCCCTGCGCTTCAATGGTTAGCTGGTCATTTTCCATCAAAATTAATAATCCAGTTTGCGCTCCCGCATTCTCAATCACAATTTTGATTAACTTCGCCAATAAATTAGCTAAGTCAATCTCCTCAGAAATGGTTTGCGAGGCTTTCAGGACGCTATTTAAATCTAAGGCTTCGGATAAATTTTGTTCATTTGAATAAGAAATCGAAGTGGTCAACGGTGAGAGTATACTTTGCGTTTGCCAAACGGGTAACTCTGATTGAAAGAACATTTCGGCCTGTCGTTTTTCCAACTCACGCAATTTGGCCGTCGCTCCCCAGCGTTGGTAGGCATGATACGCATTGCGAAAATAGTAATGCGCCAATTGTCGCTCCTTTCGGGCTTGATAAAATTGCGCGGTTAATTCATAAGCTAATGCCTCTTCATTCAGGTATTCATGCTGTTGTGCGGTCGCTATGGCTTTATGATAATATTCCCGGGCCAGATTATTTTTCCCTAACACTTGAGCCCGCTCGGCTTCTACCAAATAATATTTGTGTAAATAATTCACTGGGGCCCGAGAAGCCCATCGTTTCATCTGGCGTTGATTGTCCGCGACTTGGCGTAAAATGCGTTGTTGTTTATACCATCGTTGCATTTTATAGTCACCGGTCACGGTAGCATAAATGGCTAATTGGGTCAAAGAGTCGTAAAAATAAAATAGCGGCGTAACATAGAGACTGCTCAGACCCGCTAAATAGTGTTGAGCCCGCCGGGCATTGACGATGGCACGGTCATATTGACCAAATAAGTAACTTAAGATTAATTTATTCACATACAACAATCCCAAGGTCATCTGGTCATTGGTTTGTAGTAACCGCGGTAACATCTCTTCTTCTTTAAAACTGTTACCATTTAGACCAACCAGCGACGCTGGTTCGAATTCATTCGAGTCCAATAAATTTAACACCACTTGATGCAATAAATGATTTAGCCGCATTCCTCCTTCATGTCGCAGATGAGCTAACGCTTGATTATAAGCAGATAATTCTTTTTCAAGAACCATCAAATCTTTACCACTGCCATAAGCCAGATAGCCGTAGGCGTTAACTGCCATCACGGCAAATTCAATTTCGCCGGTTTCCAATCCCAATTGATACGCCGTTAACAGAGGTTGCAAACTCTGTTTGAGGGGTTGGTACCAGTGTTTAATTCGAGTATTCACAATAACCAAGATTCTTGGGGCTAACTCTTTGGCTTGAAAGCGTTCGACTAAATTTAACGCTAACTCGCCAAATTGAGCGCCGGCTTCAATATCCTTTTCCAAAATACACAACAGCGCACCATAAGCCGAATAAGCAAAGGCCGATTCTGGGGCATTACCGCGTTGAATGGATAATAACACCTGTTTAAACACCGTCAACGGGAGTAATTCCGGCATCGCCTTATAACTGACGGCGTATAAAGCCGATAAAATTCGCATCACGGCCAGTAATTTTGGGTCCATCATTTTCGGTAAATCAATTAACTCTTTAATCGTCCTCGCCCCATAATTGTTGATTCTCAGTGCCGCCGTTGCCAACGCCCCAGGCTCGGTGACTGGACGATTACAGGTGACATCCAAACCTAATTTAGCTTTCCAAAACCACCAGACCGTATGCCATTTTTGTGGTTTATCAGGAAAATGGACCCCCAGTAATTTCAGGACCATTAATGCTATCTGTACGGCTTCTCGTAATTGATTTTGCGCCGCTAAGGCTTGGATTTTAACTTCATAAATTTTTACTTTATCGAGCAGAGTAGTGGCTCGTTGTAACACGGTGTCGACCAGATGCTCCATCTCGGCAAAATCAGCACATAAATAAGCCGCTTCGGCGGCTTCCACGGATAAGGCTAAAATTAACTCATATTGGTCCGGCCAGCCGCTTTCAGTTAACAATATTGTCCCCGTTTTAAAGTGTTTGAACGCAGGTCCGTAAGCCGCTGAGGCTTTGGCTTTCCGGCCGGCAATTAAATTCAGTAATGCCAACTCCTCACGCTCGGAGCGTTCCATCATCCATTCCATTCCCAAATTGAGGTGATCTACTACCGCAAATAGATTTTGTTCGGATTGATCGGTGGGCAAATTTTCTAATAAAGTTCGACCTACTTGTAAATGTACGGCGGTTCGTTTCTCTTCTGGAATGAACGAATACACGGTTTGTCGTACCTGGTCATGGGCAAATTTATATTCGATATTTAATTGGTTAGCGATTTCATTTGGTGTCATCACGTCGCAAGTCTCTTGCAACGAGAAAATTAAACCTTCGACGATGGCTTCCCATAAATCACTAATGGTGTCGTGCGCAGTTTTTTCATAAACAATGGCTAAAATCCGTAGCTCGAACTGATTGCCAATACAGGCCGCTAAAGTTAACACTCGCTGAGTGTCGCTACTTAACTTTTGCACTTTATTGGCGAGTAATTTGATGACGTTATCGCTTAAACTGCGCTCTTTGATTTTAGCTAAATCCCACCGCCAAAACGACTGCGGTTGGGCCGCACCGTCGCTATCACGGGTGTTCAAAGCGCCACTTAGCGAATTATCCTCCTCCCTAACCGGAGCTAGGACGGGAATAACAGAGGATTCAATGTCGCAAAACGGCGGTACCACTTCTATGAGTTTTTCGGCATACAGCGATTTCAAAAATTCATTGATGAAAAACGGATTACCTTGGGTCTTTTGATAGACTAATTCAGCCAGTGAGGTGGTTTCCTCTAAGGGGGATTTAAACGCATCAACTAATAATTGAATCGTTTGCGGTAAGTCCAATGGGGCACAGGATAAACGTTGTACTTCAATTCCATTGCGCTGAATCACTTCGATGGTCAAGAGCAATGGATGAGTAGCTTCTACTAAGTTATCTCGATAAGCCCCAATTAAAAATAGGTAAGACACATTGGTCAACATCACCGTGAGGAGGTGCAGACTGGCCGAATCCGCCCATTGCAAATCATCTAAAAAAATGACTAAGGGATGATTGGGAGTGCCACAAACGCGCAGAAAATTAGTCCACACCAGGTTAAAGCGATGTTGTGCTTCGGTAGCATTTAATAAAGTGGGGGGGGCCGGCGTGGGACCGATAATCAATTCTAATTCTGGAATGAGTTCACTGATGACTTGTCCATTGGCACCTAAGGCTTTTAATAATTCAGTCCTCCAATGGGTCAACTGAATTTCCGTTTCGGTCAAGATTTGCTGCACTAAATCTTGAAACGCGACTACTAATGCGGAATAAGGGATATTCCGTTTCAATGGGTCGAATTTACCAGCGATAAAATAGCCACGTTTTTGGGTAATCGGTTTATAAATTTCATGTACCAGCGAAGATTTTCCCACCCCGCCCTCGCCAGCAATTAGCATCAATTCGGCATGACCTAAACTGACTAACTCAAATCTCTTCAACAACGTGTTCACTTGGCTCTCACGGCCATATAATTTTTGCGGTAGTTGAAATTTATCAAGCACGTCATGCTGTCCTAACGGGAAAGCATTTATTCGTCCGGTCGTAGTTAATTGATGCAGACAATATTCTAAATCGACTTTGAGGCCCCACGCACTTTGGTAGCGGTCTTCAGCAGTTTTCGCCAATAATTTCATAACGAGAGTGGACAACATTTCAGGCACCATGGGATTAACCAAATGCGGCCATTCTGGTGATTTAGCTAAATGGCAATGCACCAATTCCATGGTATCCGTGGTCTCAAAAGGTAAGCGTTGAGTAAGTAATTCATAAAAAGTTGCGCCTAACGCATAAAAATCGGTACGATAATCAATGGTCCGATTCATCCGCCCGGTTTGCTCCGGTGACATATAAGCTAACGTCCCTTCCAATTGGCCCGGATTTTTAAAAGTCGGTTGCTCACGCGGCAATAAAGTAGCTATCCCAAAATCGGTAATTTTTAACTGTTGGGTGAGCGGATTAAAAATAATATTAGTCGGATTAAGGTCCTTATGAATCACATTAGCGGCATGAATTTGGCCTAAGATTTCTACTATTTGTAGTGCCATTTTCAAAAAATCGGTCAATCCCAAGCGTTGTTTTAGCAAATATTGTTTTAACGAGGTACCCCCAAAATCTTCTAAGACCATGACCAAAGTATTTTGAGATTCCTGTAACGCATACACTTTAACTACCCCGGACAATTTTTTTAGGCTTTGTAAAATATCATATTCGCGCCGATATTTGGTCAATTCATCAGGTCTGGGATAATCTTGCTTCAGCACTTTAAGAATGACCGGTTGTGCTAAAGTTTGATCATAAGCCTGATAAACCAGGGAACGATAACTTTCATAAATTTTCTGTATAATCTGGTAGTTAAGAAGTGTATTCATGAGTAAAAGAAGACCGAGATGGTTAGTTAGTGGTAACGATTTTGGTAGCAACAATGGGTTTTGGAGATTTCAGCAGCAGATTTCAGGAAAATTTTCCCGAAACTTCGAGCCAATGCCAATCTTAATAAACTTTTAAATGTGCTCATAAAATACCATGTTTAAAATATCGACATTATTTCTATTCTAGCACTATTCATATTGACTGAAATCCATATAAAGTTTTATTATTAAGTATTGTGGCAAAGTAGCGAGAAAAATTCAACTCACCCTTTAAAAAATGGTATAATTTCCTAGGCTTGCTTTATTCAGTAAAATTCTTTATAGTTCGAAATTTATAGTTCGAGATTTGACAACTTTCGACAAGTTGTCAAATCTTTTAGTTTCGAATTCGAGATTTGACAACTTTCGACAAGTTGTCAAATCTTTAGTTTCGAATTCGAGATTTGACAACTTTCGAAAAGTTGTCAAATCTTTAGTTTCGAATTCGAGATTTGACCACTTTCGACAAGTTGTCAAATCTTGGTTCGAATTCGAGATTTGACCACTTTCGACAAGTTGTCAAATCTTTCTCGACTCTAACCACATCCACAGGAGTAAGAGGTTTATGATTGAAATACGCATCCATGGCCGTGGCGGTCAAGGTAATGTGGTGGCAGCCTATTTAATAGCGATGGCCGCTTTTGAAGAAGGGCGCTATGGTCAGGCTTTTCCCAACTTTGGCGCCGAACGACGAGGCGCACCCGTGATGGCTTTTGTACGAATCGCCGACAAACCGATTCAGCAACGTAATCAAGTGCTGGCCCCCGCTTTTTTAATTGTGCAAGATCAAGCCTTGTTACAAATTCCAGGTGTGACTGACGGTCTGTTAGCTAACGGCAAAATTTTGGTTAATTCCAATTTAACCAGCGCAGTCATCAGTGCCCAACTCCGGAAAGAAGTCATTGCCATTCCGGCGGCCAATTTGGCCAAGCAAGTGCTAGGACGACCCATGCCTAACACCGCTCTACTGGCTGCTTTCTTCTCTTTGACCGGTTTATTATCTCTCGAATCACTGGCCAAAGTACTCAAGCATCGCTTCAAAGATGCGGTGCTGGAAAAAAATTTACAATTGATTGAACAAGCGGCGCAACAAATACAAGCAGGTCTTTGGCAACGCTCTAACTCGAACTCGACCAATCAGGAGGAAGCAGTCCATGCTACAAGCACTTGAAGGTTCTCAAGCCGTGGCTCAAGCGGTAGCATTATGTCGTCCCCAAGTGATTGCGGCCTATCCCATTACGCCCCAAACGCACATTGTAGAAAATATTTCTAAACTGGTCGCGGACGGCAAATTGCAATGTGAATTTGTCAGTGTCGAAAGCGAATTTTCAGCCGCGTCATTGGTATTAGGGGCCGCTATTGCGGGGTCACGCGCTTACACCGCCACCTCTTCCCAAGGTCTCCTGTTAATGGCCGAAGTATTATTCAACATTGCTGGTTTACGGGTGCCCATGGTAATGACCTGTGCCAATCGCGCCATTTCCAGTCCACTATCGATTTGGAATGACCAACAAGATTCGATGTCGATGCGGGATTGTGGTTGGATTCAACTGCATTGTGCCGATAATCAAGAAGCGGTGGATACTACCATTCAAGCCTATCTCATTGCCGAGCGTACCGAATTACCCGTCATGGTTTGTATGGACGGCTTTACTTTGACGCATACGTTAGAGACCATTGACATTCCAACGTCAAAACAAGTGGACAGCTATTTGCCCCCGTATCAGTTTTCGCGGACCTTAGACCCGCGTAATCCGATTACTTTAGGCACTTGTGTCGCACCAGAGTTTTATTCAGAAGCTCGGCATTCCCAACATCAAGCTTTATTGAAGGCCCAAGCCGAAATTGTGGCGGTGGACCAGGAATGGTTAGCCCTGACGGGCCGCCAGATGGGAGGATTATTGACCGTAGAAGGACCCGCCGAAGCGAAAGTAGCTATTCTCAGCATTGGTTCCGTCATTGGCACTTTACGCGCGGCATTAGAAGAAATACCACCACCCCAACCGGTCAAACTCATCAAATTACGCGCCTATCGTCCGTTTCCGATGGATGCGTTAAAGGTTGCTTGTGAAGGTTTAGAGGAAGTGATTGTGTTAGAACGTGCTATCTCTCCTGGCTTAGGGGGAATTGTCGGTTTAGAAGTATTAGCCGCATTATCTGAACTACCCAACCCCCCACGAGTTCATAACTTCGCCGCGGGTTTAGGTGGACGCGATATTCCTCTTACCATCCTACCACGTTTACTCTCGGCACTCAATAATGAGGAGACAGCTTCTCGTCGTTTTAGCGTAATTGACGTGGAATTAGCTAAATTACCCATGGAAGACCGATAACTCGAGATTTGACAACTTTTCGAAAGTTGTCAAATCTAATCTAAATTCGAGATTTGACAACTTTTCGAAAGTTGTCAAATCTAAATTCAAATAATAAATTATTTATTTATGACTACCGAAACTACTATATCGATTTCTGAATTACGTCGTAAACAACCGCGATTTCGCGGCTTAGAATCAGGTCATCGTGCTTGTTTAGGTTGTGGCGAAGCCTTAGCTGCGCGTTTAGTGATCGAATCCGTCGGACCAGATGTCATGGTGGCCAATGCCACCGGTTGTTTAGAAATCTTCACCACCCCCTGGCCCGAATCCGCCTGGCGCGTTCCCTGGGCACACTCATTATTTGAAAATGCCGGCGCCTTAGCTTCGGGAATGGAAGCCGCCTTAAAAGCTCAAGGTAAATCTACCAAAGTGTTAGCCTTTGGTGGCGATGGTGGTACCTTTGACATCGGCTTCCAATCCCTCTCTGGCATGTTAGAACGCGGTCATAGTGTCCTTTATGTCTGTTTTGACAATGAAGCCTATATGAATACCGGGATTCAACGTTCTAGCTCCACTCCCCACGCCGCCATGACCACGACTTCGCCGCCGGGCAAAGAACGCATGGGCAAACGTCACCTGAAAAAGGATATTGTCTCCATCGTGGCGGCTCACCATATTCCTTACGCGGCTACCGCTTCCGTCGCTTATCCGTCGGATATTCGCAAAAAAGTTCGACGCGCGTTAGCGATTGACGGTCCTACTTTTTTGCAAATTCATTGTCCATGTCCACTAGGCTGGGGACATGAAGGCGATGACAGTATTGCCGTAGCTAGACTCGCCGTGCAAACCGGTCTCTTTCCACTGATTGAACTAGAACGCGGTGGTCTCGCCGGCGTGATGCCGCTACGCCAAGTTCGTCCCGTCACGGACTATCTAAAACCACAACAACGGTTTCGCCATTTATTTGTGGAGGACTTACGCGCCAAGAAAGAACTAGAACATATTCAAGCCATTGCCGACCATAATATTGAAATCTATGGTTTACGCGGCGAAGGCAAAGATGCGTTTGACAGTGAGGGCATGGATACCGTAAAACGTGGTGGAATTCGGTGGGCGTGAGGCTCAACTCCCCTCCTTACCAAGCTACTCTATGCACACAAGTTCATGGTAAATCAGTTAAGCCATTGATAAACCAAA
>DZAL01000286.1 GCA_022729575.1 Thiomargarita sp. | reverse complement strand
GCTCTTCCAACCATGATGATTCTTAATTGTTCAACCCTGCTAATATTTGGCTTAATCAGTTTGCTCACTTCCTCCAAATCAGAACGCCAAACGAAAATAGTTTTTACCATAGTATCCTTGGTTATCTGTTTACCTGGCCTGTTACCCTTCATGGCAGGAATCTTCCTGGATACGGCGCCAGCTTTTTTTTCCAGTGAAATGTATAATGATCGAGGTAATTTACATTACGTCTCCTTGTTTTTCCATAGTGGGGACTATGGCCCTTACCTGGTTAGCTTTAGTTTAGTCGGTTCAGTTTTAGCCAGCTTGGTGACTAAACGTCACACCAAAATATTAGCGCGGGCAACTCTATTGTGTACCCTATTGATTCTCCTTCATGGTAGCTTCTTCCAACGTTTTTGGGAAAATTACAGAGGTCCTTCAATACTCTATTTTGAATTTTTCTTATGGCAATTTTACTGCATTTTTGCGGCTTTCACGGTAGTATTCTTCTTGGGAATTATCAAAAGTCTCATCATTAAAATGACCGGCAGATATTCTCAACTCATTCCTACCTCGTTGCCACGGTTATACTTATCCGTGTTGATTTTACCTGTGGTGATAGTAAGAACTTCTTATTTTTACCCCGCCTCCCAGGGATCGCAATGGCAAACTCAAAAGACGGCTATAGTTCAAAAACTGGAACAGGAGATAGCAATCTTCCCGGGAAGTGAATACCGTGGTCGGGTTGCCACTTTTACTGGTTATAACACGGTGCCGTCAGTTATATGGCTGAACCAACATGGCTATGATAGTCAACTGATGAGGCAAATAGGTAATGAACATAGGGTTGTGGGCCTATGGAAATATAACATACCCACTTTGATAGAATATAGTCAACTTATCACTCCTTCATTTTACTTGATGGCATCACGGCTGTTAGCGCGACCGACGGACCAACAAATGAGAAGCATCATGGTTTACTCCACAAGATGCTAAATGACAAAGCTATCTGCATCAAGCTGGCCCTACTTGTCAGTTGCTTATTAGAATGATAGACTGTGCATTGATTGCTCAGGTCGTAACCAACCCTTTTTCAACAAGAATATACACTTATGATAACTCCTATTTTTAGAGACCGTCTGATTGATATTGAAAGAAAATGGCATCCAGTTTTCGTTATTTTTCTTGGCTTGTTCCCGTTATGGGTGCTTTTCCTCAACTTATGGACACTCCATTTAGATAAGATGATTGACGGAGATTTTTGGTGGAACTGGTCATTATCCGAAAAAAAGTTACTGTGGACACCCCTATTCACAGATGAGTCTATTAACCCATTTTTTGGAATGGGTTCTACTTGGACACCTAGTGGCACTTGGTATCTTCCTGGTGAATTACTGGGAAAATGGTTACATGGCTTCCCCGCCTATATAGTAAAATCCATATAAAATTGTACATACCCTCTGGAGTACAATAAGAATTATTGCGCCGCTACGCGCCGCTAGGCGCAATAATTCTTATTACACTCCAGAGGGAATAGTACAGGTTCAAAGGGATTTTACTATATTTCATTTGAAAGTACCTATTGGCTTGAATTGTGCGTGGGAGTCATTATACTCGCTCGTTCCTTGGACCTTGCTTGGACCGTCAGTGTCTTATCTGCTCAACTGGCTACTTTGGGAACATACTTATACCTTTTCACCACCAGCAATTATGTTGATGCCAGTCTTCATTATGCCAATACCACCTTATGTCCATCAACACTTCATCTGTATATGTTGGGATATATCTTGCTTACTTTATTCAATACTTTAGGTGAACAAAGTACTCGTTCTAATGTTCTGTACTCGAAGAAAACTCGGACATGAACTGGCGGTGGTGTTCCGCGGAAGGAGAGTTAGAACTTAATAATGTTGCCTTTTTTAAAGACCAAACGGTGACGCTAACCATGCAGTTACAAACCGCTTACCCAGAATTGTCAAATCTCCTGATAGAACAAATTTCTGGGGAGCAACCAACGTGGACTCAAACGATTCAAGTGAATAATGAGATGCCCAGCTTTTCAAAAACACTCACGTTACCCCCTGGCAAAACCATCCTGCGGTTCACCAGTGAGGCGAAACAGGTAGAGGCTCCAGGCGACCCACGAGTGATGATGTTTCGGGTGATTGACTTTAAACTCCAGGAATTGACAGATGGAGACGGGTCATGATGTGATAGGGGTGGTCCAAATCGGCAGATTTGAACTCCCCAGCAAGGTGCCAAATTGGTCAAGCCTGGAGTCCAAATCGTAAGACTTTGGACCTGAAAGGTGGTAAGTCTCCAATTGTGCTTAAAATGTGAAATTGAACTCAATGTGAAATTGAACTCTTAGCTATGAAAAAATTACTGTTTTCAGAAATTCGTCTTCATCTTATTGTTATTGCTTTGTGTGTAGCCATTTTGACCTGGGCGATGCAACTATGGCGAATAGACCTCTCTATTCCCTTCAGTTACGAATGGGATGGCGTTTTTACCGGGATGCTAATCAAATCCATCATTGATAATGGTTGGTTTTTGGAGAATCCATATTTAGGTGTGCCAGTGGGTTTTCAGATGTATGATTTTCCATTATCGGATGGCTTGACTTTCTTACTAATCAAATGGTTGTCAATGCTATCGTCTGATTATGGAACGGTTATGAATTCTTTTTTCCTACTGACCTTCCCGCTGGTTACGGTGACCTCCTTGATGGTATTCAGACATTTCAAGGTTTCCGCGGGACCGGCATTGGTAAGCAGTTTATTATTTACGTTCATCCCTTACCACTTCTTGAGAGGAAAACTCCACTTAGTTTTATGTAACTATTTTATGATACCATTGGTGACCATGGTAGCCATTTGGCTTTTTTTAGAAAAGGACTTGTTCGTCAGCCGTGATAAAGATACCAACAGAATAAAACTAAACTGGAATAGAAAATGGATTGCCAGTCTTGGCATCTGTGTGTTAGTTTCTGCCACGGGAATTTATTATGCGTTTTTTGCCTGCTTCTTTTTACTGGTGGCGGGAATATCAGTGTTTATCTCTCAACAAAAAATTTACCAGTTAGTCAATGCTATTATTTTAGTTGGGGTGGTCAGCATAGGGGTAGTCGTTAATATTGCCCCTAGTCTTATTTACCAAGCTAATCATGCTAAAAATGTAGAAACGGCACAACGTCACTCCGGTGAAGCGGAAATCTACGGTTTAAAAATTGCTCAATTGGTCTTACCGGCCAATTACCATAAAATACCCTCGTTAGCACAACTGACTGCCAACTACAATGCGCGAAGTCCGTTAGTCAATGAAAATGCGGACTCAACTTTAGGATGGGTAGGCACGATAGGTTTTTTGCTGTTGCTAGGTGGAATAGTTTTTTACCGAAACTTCGCGGAAGGAGACATTTTAGAAAAATTGGGCATCTTGAATCTCTCAGCGGTGTTGTTGGGTACGATAGGCGGCTTCAGTGCTTTGTTCGCATTATTGGTATCCCCACAAATCCGTGCTTACAATAGAATCAGCATATTCATAGCCTTTTTCTCACTACTAGCCGTGGCTATAGTATTGGAACGTTTGTGGACCAAATTGCGTCCCCTTTCGGGTGGAAATATTACGATGTCTATCATATTGCTATCCATTTTAACCTGGGGTATTTTTGACCAAACTCCCAAATCGAGTGGTCAAAATTTGGCGATAAAGGCAGAATATTTAAGCGACAAAGATTTTGTTAAACGCATTGAGGCACTATTGCCCCCACAGGCAATGGTATTTCAATTACCCTACGTACCTTTTCCGGAAAGTCCGCCTCTTAATAGAATGACTGATTACAGTTTATTTAAAGGCTATTTACATTCTACCCAATTACGTTGGAGTTACGGTGCAATGCGCGGCAGAGAGGGTGATATGTGGCAACAGAGTATTATTTCTCTCTCTTTAAACGAAATGGTTAAGGCATTGTCTTTAACTGGATTTAGTGGTATTTATATAGACCGTTTTGGTTATGCTGATAATGGCACTGATATAGTGGCGAAATTTTCTACTCTGTTAGGGGAAACATCACTTGAAAGTAATGATCGCCGATTGGTATTTTTTAGTCTGGAGGAATATAATAAGAAAATAATACATAGTCATTCTGAGGAAAAATTAAACCAATTGCAATTGCTGGCACACCCATTATTTTTATCGTGGCAAGGTGGCTTTTCTACCTTAGAAGGTAACTCAGAATTTAATTGGCGCTGGTGTTCGGCACAAGGCGAGTTAGAAATCAACAATTCTTCTGCTAAAGAACGGAAAGTGACAATCACTATGGGATTACAAACTGGCTATGAAGAACCCTCTATTGTGGTAATAAAAAGTACCACAGGGTCTCAAACAGTTCGTGTGAATAATCAAATAGGCAACTGGTCAGGCACCTTGACCCTTCCCCCTGGTAAATCGGTGATTCGATTTTCCACGGATGCGAAACGGGTGAATGCGCCTTCTGACCCACGAGTGATGATGTTTCGAGTGATAAATTTTCAAATGAGAGAAAATTAATTCTAAGCCGGTGTAGGTGATAATGGTATCCTTGGTGTTGGTGATTTCGCGGTGGGGGCTTGTTAACAGTTTGTATCAGGATAAACATCACTCTCGTTCCTAACCTATCTGGCTACGAAGAGGGGATTAAATTATGATAAGTTTACAACTTAATCCGATTTTTCAGGAAGTGCTTGAACCGTTAGGCAGTAATGCGGCTAATTTCTTCTTAGCGGCCAGTTTATATCATGCCCAAGCGGTCAGCTTTGCCAGAGCCGCAGAATTGGCGGGGTTATCCTGGCAAGATTTTTTACAACGGTTACAAGAACACTTTCAATTTGGCTATATCATTGCGGATAAAGTAGTTTTAGAGGATTTAGAAACCGTTGCCAAGTTTGATAGGGAATTTTCGCTATGACCGTGATTTCTAATACCAGTCCATTGATTTTTTTAGCTAAGGTAGAAGCACTGAGGTTGCTACCACAGTGTTTTGACCGGATTATGGTACCTCACGCCGTGGTAAAAGAATTGGGTAATTTTTCACTCCCTAGTTATATTCAACCAGCTATGATTTCTCCTATAGGTAAAGCCTTTGTCAAAGGTGCTATAGGTCGTTTACATGCGGGTGAATTAGAAGTCATCGTCTTGGCCCAGGAAGCACACGCCGATTGGGTGTTGATGGATGATTTATTAGCACGTCAGAAAGCACAACGTTTTGGTCTCAAACCAATGGGCACCGTGGGCGTACTTCTGTTGGCCCAACAACGGGGGTTAGTTTCAAAAACTGACGTTGAAAAAAAACTGGACGAGTTAATTGGTCACCATGGTTTTTATTTGTCGGCAAATTTGTTGAAAATTATTAGTAAACGTATTGCCTAGCTTGTGTAGGTTTGCCCATCTGTTACCATGACGGTCACATTGATTGGTGTGGTATCCTTTGCTGTTCCTGCCGATGGATATACCTTTATGACCGAATTTATTGCGAAACGGGACGGGTGAATGCGCCTTCTGACCCACGAGTGATGATGTTTCGAGTGATAAATTTTCAAATGCTCGAAAATTAATTCTATGCTCGTGTAAGGTGGGTTAACCACGGTAAACCGCGTGGCCCACCCGACACGGACTGAAATCGGGGTGAGAGAAATGTTGGGGAAAAAGAGATGAATACTTTACAACTAGAATATGAAAGTGATTTTTACGGATGGATTTATAAGAATATTGAGTTGCTAAAACAACGCAAGTTTTCAGAACTGGATGTTGAAGTGTTAATTGATGAGCTAGAAAGTATGGCGAAACGCGATAAACGGGAATTAATAAGCCGACTAACCATTCTAATTGCCCATTTGCTTAAATGGCAATTTCAACCTACACAACGTAGTGGTAGTTGGCAAGGTTCTATTGACGAACAGCGTTTTAAAATCGGCAAACATTTGGGAGATAGCCCCAGTCTAAACAATCAACTATCGGAAAGTATTAAAATAGCGTATCCTGATGCTTTGAAGTTAGCTATCAAAGAAACCAAATTATCTTTAACAATTTTTCCAAAAAACTGTCTTTACTCAATCGAACAGTTGTTGGATGAGGATTTTTATCCTAATCCTAAATGATTACCTATATTTAAAGGATTTTCCTAAATGAAACTGAAAATAACTAATATGGTTTATGCTAAAGGCAGCGATAGCATCGGTAGATACTTACAGATGCTATCGCTACTTTTAGCGATAGTATCGGTTGGGACCTGTTAGGGATAAATCTACTGGAATCTGACTATAATCGACATCAATGATAGCTAATGTTGAAATCTCTAGTCCGGTTTCGGCCCGACCATGTTGACTAGGGTAAAATTTGCCCAAGCCCTCGGTATGCTTACCACTTTTCTGGATAAAGCGACAATCAAGTGCGGCGGTAGTCCCTACCAACTAATGGAGGTATTAAAATCCAGGTGCTAACTTTCCTA
>DZAL01000285.1 GCA_022729575.1 Thiomargarita sp. | reverse complement strand
GAAGGGGTGTTATCCCTCGAAAAGTACAACAGTAGGTGAGTATTACTATATAACCGGCCTTTTTCAGCATATTTAACATTTCGACAGAATTCATCCTATCTGGCACTTCACACCCTTTTACCTTCATCAATTTTTTCACATAACTACCCACCCCCCTAGACACATTGGTTCGCTGCCCTTCTTTATTTTTGGTCCACATCTCTGCTAATTCCGCCGGCGTAAAACCACATAATAATCCTCGCAGGGTCAATTGTTCAGTGAATGTCAGTGATTTTCCATTGACCTCGGCCAAGTCGTTTAATAAACGTTCCAAATCCCAGTGAATGTCTGCCTCTTTAAATTGTTGTTCTGTTGCGATTGTCATAGTGAGGGGGCCGGTTTGCTAACATGGCTAATTAATTGCTGATTAAATGCTAATATAAAGGGTATTGTTTAAAAGCAATGTAGCCCCTATAATTAGGTCTGAACATATTATGACATTGCATTACATAGTATCTTATGGATGAAATGTCAAATCAAGTGTATCACAAAAATGTATAACATTTAACTTTAACAATACATAACATAATGAACGGGTGAAAAATGAGTACGGGAGTCTTTTCAAGTTTAAGTAAATCATATCTTTCTGCCGCAGGAAATACCTTTCGTTATGTTGGACAGACTTTCTGGTTATTTTGGCCAATAGTATTGATGGTGGCAATCACTTACGCAATTGTGCTACTCCCAATAAGTGGCGTATTTGCCTCGTTGATTTTTCTCGACTGGTTCAGTTCCGTGACAGACAAACTTCGAAGATCATTGTTGAAACTGATGGAAGACCAGAGTGACTATATTAAGGACTCATTTTGGTCATTCTTGTTTCGACCAATTCTTATGGTTCTGATTTCACCACTGTTCTTTTGTCTCTGCTTATTCCAAAGCTATCCAGTAACACCGACGTATCTGGTGTCGCTGACCGCGCTGTTGCTGTAAGCCTAAGCGGTGCAGGCTTATTTAAACGAATTAACCAGACTATATGGAATGCCATGAAAAGCATGTTTGCTTACGTGTCAGATGTGGCCCCATTACTACTAAAGCCAGTGGTTGCGATTATCGCAATTATTTATACAAGCGTTCTCATTGTGGTAGGAGTGATCTTTATCATTCTGATCCCTTTAGATTGGATTGGTTTGCTTATCGAAAAGACAAGACAGGGAATTGCGAAGTTTGCAAATCAACGACAGGAAAACATAAGGTATCATGCAAGTGCTTTCTTATTTAATCCTGCGTTGTTAGCATTGCTTTCGCCAATATTTCTGCTCATAATATTGATTCCAAAGTTTTCCGCCAATGTTGATGTCGAAGCGTAAATACTTGGCCTAACATGTACATTTAATGAGACCTACGAGGTCTTCAATACCTCGTAGGTCTGGTCGAAAATTTCGTCACTATCAAATGACTCACTACCATGATTTTTTCCATTTCTTTTTTTCAAATTCTAATACAGGGGTAAAATAACTATGTTGAAACTGAAAGCCCTTTTGGCAACTCTCATGATGTGTGCATCTATCTTTGCGTATGCACAAATCAACGACGACTTGTATGCTGGTATCAAACTGACTTCTAGTGCGATGCAAACCGTGGTAATACAAGTCTTTCCCGACACCGAAGACTCCCCCAAAGCGGATCAAGCGGTGGCTGTCAAAGCGGATCAAGCGGTGGCTGTCTGTGTACAGGAGGAAACACCACTGCCTTTTGATAAGGTTTTCTATGCAGAAGATCAACATAAATTCCTAAACAAGGACGAGTTAAACATCACAGAGTTAAAGCAACTTGTCACTCAAGCCTTTCAAAAAATTCAGGCGGAGCATGTGCCCCCCGAACACATTTATGTGGTGGCAGACAGTTCCCTAGAAAATCTGAAAAACCGGGGAGAATTAGACACGGCCATACAACAGATCACCACGAAGCTTATCACTTTTCTAAAAGTGGAGGAAGAGGTTGGGTTAATTCTCAATAACAGAGTTCCCAAAAAAGAACAAGGAAGAAGTGTACTTGTTAAAATAAGTAGCCGCAATATGAAAGGTGGCTATCGCCAACCAGATTCTGTTAAAGATGAACCGTTCACAACGTTTACGATTCCTCTTGGAACCAAACAACTTGCAGAAGAAGCCATAGAAGCCATAAAAAATAACCATCAAGCAACGGATGACCGGAAGTTGTTCATTGAAACTGTCAATAAACTCTTGAAAGAGAGTTTACCCAAGTCATTACGCAATGAAATCAAAAAGGCACCGGGTTTGGACAATTTCAGAAGAGTCTATTTTACGGGCGGGATTGTCTGGGCAATGTTCACTCTAACGGTTCCGACAAACCAGGAAAAATGTCGAAGTAATACCTTTAAATTTCGAGCGAATGACATCAAAATGTTCTATAATCGTGCCATTCGCAATACTCCATTGCTGTTTGACGATCCCATGAAGGTGATGGAGAAACACCTTCGGGGCGATAAGAGTCAAACTAAGGAGGAAAAATTAGAGTTGCTACGAGATGAAGTTGCACGTTTACAAAGAACTTATGATCGCCGAGAGGATTTAATTGCAGGCGCTATCTTCCTTCAAATGCTTTCTGAAAAATTAGAATGGCAACGTAAAGAGTTACTGTTCCTCAAAGATGAACACTTTACCTGGCTGATTTCTTATATTCTCAGGGAAAAAGGGAAAACCGAAGAAATCGAAGATGATAACGGTAAGCCGACGGAATAGTAATTCAATCTCCGACTTACCTGTTCAACTGGTAAGAAACTCAGTTTCTTTAAAGAAACTGAGTTTCTTTGGCTTTGTTTTGCGTAAATTCCGAGTGTAAATGGTGAGACAAACTAAATAGGTAAAAAAACATGTATTCAAGAACTTTCTGGTGGATCATTGCGGGACTGGTGGGTGGAACAATTAGCCTAATAGCAACCGTTGCACCAAAGACGGTCGGATGTTTCTTGTGTGTGGAAGAATCAAAACCATGTTCACCAGAAAAGGTTTCCTTTTGTGATATAGGAGATAGAATAGTTGCATGGATTGCCACATTTAATGCCCCTCCAACAGGGACCACCAGTTCTCCTCCAACGTCATCTTGCCTCCATTTAAATGGTAAATTGAAAAATGGGTATTATGAACCTCCTATGGTAAAAATTCAAGGAGGAAAATTTGATATGGGTAACAATGATGGTGATCAAACTGAAAGGCCATCACACACTGTTTTTATAAAAAATGATTTTTGGATAAGCCAGTATGAGATTACCTTTGAGGAATATAAAAAATTTGACAATCAAATAAGTGACAATGACGACCCTTGTGGTCCCGTGCGGAACGTTTCATGGAAAGCCGCAAGGGCTTATTCTGACTGGCTAAGTGACAAAACGGGTCAAACATATCGTCTGCCCACGGAGGCGGAATGGGAATATGTTGCAAAAATCACCAAACCCTCAGAGTATCATCATATTGCAGAAGATGTAGGCGAATGGTGCGAAGACCATTGGCATCCTAATTACAATAGCGCACCAACAGATGGAAGTGCCTGGAAGAATGAGAATAAATGGTTTGTATTTCGAGGTAAAACAGGAATTACGGATCGTTACCCAGGTAGTGATGCAGAAGAACCCGATGTCGGTTTTCGCTTGGTAAAAGAGGAAGTTAAGTAGGGTGGACGACATGTCGATCATTGCCCACTACACTTACTTATCCGTGTTCAGCCAGATGGGGAGGACAAATGTTTTCTTACCCACCCTCTTCTTGAATCTCAAAGTTTCTGGTGTGCAACGAGAAACCGGTAGTCCCCACCAGCCAATGGAGGTAGTAACCGCAGTGGTGTATGACGCTTCGCGGATACACCCTACCGCCTACCGCCGGGGTCGCCGATTCCTCAACCTGGCAGGTGCTAAGTTTCCTAAACCTTTGAGGTTTAGGAAACTTGGCAACTGGGTAACTCATTGAAGGTTAAGACCTCCATTATCTTGGAGGGACTACCGAGAAACCCGTTGCTTACCCTACCTAGATACTTCGTCTGAATCAGAATTAACCGAATTTTAGAATTTTCAGAATGAGATGGTTTTCATTCTGTCAATTCTCTAATTCTGAAAATTCTGATTCAGACTTTTAAGAAGTAGCACGCAATTCAAATCAGTAGTTTTATAGTAAAATCCCTTTGAACCTGTACTATTCCCTCTGGAGTGCAATAAGAATTATTGCGCCTAGCGGCGCGTAGCGGCGCAATAATTCTTATTGTACTCCAGAGGGTATGTACAATTTTATATGGATTTTACTATAGTTACCCCTCACCTCTTTATCATGCTGACCAGTGGAGGGGTAACGACAAGCCCGCGTGACACTATTTTTCGGACTAGAACGAGAGAACCAACCGCCACTCCAAGTTTGCCTGCTAAGACGAAGTTTTCTACTGGTCATTAAACCTGTGGTTGCAGAGAGTGTCGCTGTCTAATTTTCTTCGTGGCCTCTGTCGTGACTCGTTGCGCAGTTTGATGATAATAGGCTATTAACTCGTCATTAGTCAAATGTTTGGTCTGTTCATACAATTGGTCGCGAAGGGTACGGAGCATTTCATTAACTTTAATCGTTTCCATAGTGAGTAACCTCTCGTGGAGAATGAATTTCTAACAGATGATAACCGTTTTCCAGATTGACCGCATTAAAGGCTCTCATCTTGTCAAACCGGAGAATGTGTTTAAAATTCCAGCTAACTAACATATTAACTTGCGCTATGGTAGCCAGGGCAATATGTCGCATGTCATTCTGGTGCTTGGGGCTTAAAATTTGCCGTTGTTGATAGAAATTTACCAGGGTTAAAACTTCCTGGTTGATAGTTAACAAAGCGGGATTAATTTCAAACAATTCCGTGAATTTATCACGTATCAAAGGGGGGGGGCTACTTCAATCTCTTGGGCCACGACTTCGGATAACACCGGTATAAAATTACCCTCTTGAAAATCTTTAACTAAGCCGTTTGACCAACGGGCAAATTCTGGGTCAAAGCAACCGCCAATGACTGAAGTATCCAAATAGATAGTTGGTTTCATGTTGGTTTTAGTTAATTTCCTTGATAGTATTTATTAAAGATAGCAGGTTGTTTCTCGTTCCCGTGTTAGTTACATGGTAACGCAAAAAAGAAAACTCCAGACTAGAGGCTTTAGCCGGTAAAAAGTAGCACGCAGTTCAAGTCAGTGGTTTCAGTTACCCCTCACCTCACCAATCTATCAGGACTGGCTATCCTGAATCAAGTAAATCAAGTTTCAGAGGGTTGGAGTGGACTTGTCTCAGTCAGTAGTTGACAATTTTTTAGGTGACCTAACTTTTTATCAAAAGTGAACAAATTTAATTTCTCCGATTGCACTTCCGAGAGAATCAAGCTATCGGCAAAACCAACATTGGTATCCCGAAATAACTGCAACGCACTTAAAAAATACGCTTCTGATTGCAAGACAAAAACACGACTGTCATACAACGTGGTCAACAAACTCAGTAATTGTTCTTTCGGCACTTTATAAGCCCGTTCCAAGACCCAGACACATTCCACTTGAACTATCTGTGGTACATAGACTTGCCTGACGGTTTTGAGAAACTGCCGTGCCAAGAGAGTTTGTTGAACCGCTTCTGGGTCATCAATCAAGAGACGAACTAAAATGTTGGTATCAATAGCGACCATTTATCGCCCCCTGCATAATAGCCTCTTCCATTTGTTCCAAACTTACTGCACAATCTGCTTGATACAAGCCACACACGGCTTCAATTTCGGCATCAGAAATGGCTGGTTGGTTGCGGGATACGGCTTCTTTATCCCAAACTAGATTGAAGTTTCTTAAAGTTTCTAGTGGCGTTGGTAACACTTGGGTCACGGGCGGTTTAGTCAAAGTGGTCATTCGTACTAGCGGTTCAGAGACGTTGCGGTGACGCTGTTTTAGACTATCAAGAAAACTAATGAGTTCTTGTTGTGCCGTGATTGGCAAGGAGGTGAAGTCTTGTAATAATTGTTCTGAGTTCATCACTTTACCTCTATTAGTCAATAGTAGGGAGGATACTTCGTTTAATCCACTCTACCTTAAACTGCAAATTCTGATTTAGATTCTCATTTTGTTTGTCTGAATCAGAATTTGCAGAATTTGCAGAATGTTCTAATTTAGCAGTCGTTGGTTATTCTGAAAATTCTAAAATTCTGAAAATTCTGATTCAGACTTTTAAGAAGTAGCACGCAGTTCAAATCAGTAATTTTTGTTACCCCTCACCTCTTTACCATGCTGACCAGTTGAGGGGTAACGAGAAGTTGCGTGGTGTTGAAAGGGGGATTAGTGGACAACGAGAAACTGGTTGCCCCATATCTATCAACTTAAGCAATTTTGTAGATGACAAAAGGAAACTTTCGTGGTAGACTAGAAAAAATGTAACCGCATATCTATCAACTTAAGCCCAAACGGGCTTGGTGTCTATGAGAGTCTTCCAAGT
>DZAL01000284.1 GCA_022729575.1 Thiomargarita sp. | reverse complement strand
CCCACGCTGGCGCGTGGGAACGAGAAGAAACCTACTGGTGTGCATAGAGTAGCCTCACCAAGGAGGGGTTGAGGGTGATGGTGCGTAAGATGAATCAGTAAATTTAATTCAAACTATCTACATCCACTGATACCGTTAAAGTATGTTCACCTCCGCCAAAAATAATACCTTTCAACGGCGTGACATCACTGTAATCACGTCCCCAGGCGGTAGTAATGTGTTGAACCGTAGGAATTTGGTTATTAGTGGGGTCAAAATCGGTCCAACCTTGACCAGGGACGTAAACCGATAACCACGCATGAGAAGCATCGCTGCCACGTAATTTTGATTGACCTGGCGGTGGCAAAGTTTCCAAATAGCCACTGACATAACGTGCCGCGAGCCCCAGTGAGCGTAGACAGCCTATCATCAAATGTGCATAGTCTTGACAGACACCACGTCGGTGTTTTAAAACTACTTCGATTGAAGTAACAATGGTAGTGAAGTTGGGATCATAAGTAAACTCAGTGTCAATGCGTTTCATTAAATCACGGACCGCATCTAAAATCGGACGCTGTGGAGTGAATGAAGGTAGCGCGTAGGATCGTAACATGTCGTTGGCACTGATAAAAGGAGAGTCTAAAATTAATTCACGCGCTTCTAAGTCACTTGAAATAAGACTATTTTCTAAAGTTTCTCGTACTTGTTCCCATGGCTGCGAATAAGCGGGTAAATCCACTACTCCAGAATGTTGTATTTCCACTTCACTGATTGCCGTTATCGTTAATTCTTTATGTGGAGATTCAATAGAAAAATAAGTGGCGGTGTTGCCAAAAAAGTCTTGCCAATTATCTTGTCGAATGGGGTACGGGTCAACTATCACTTGTCCACTCAAAGAAGTTTGATAAGGTGAATGACGCGGTAATAAATGCGCCTCGTTGTGACAGATGGTCACCGCGTCATTATAGCAATAATGCGTTTTATGGGTAACACGATATTTCATAATTAATTCTCTTTGATGGCAAATTAATAACTCACCTTACGCATGACCACCCCCAACCCCTCCTTGGTAAGGAGGGGAGTAAACACCACCTAACTCGCAGGGTATATTCCCCGCCTTAGCAAGGAGGGGCTAGGGGTGGTGGTGCGTAAGGCAAATTAATAAAGTGGGCACTCTTAACTATAATAAGTGCGTTACCATGCCATCCGCCAATTTAGGTTCAAACCAGGTGGATTTGGGTGGCATAATTTTGCCGGCATCGGCGACCGCCATTAATGCGGGTAGAGTCGTCGGATAGAGCGAAAAAGCTATCGCCATCTGGCCACTATTCACTCGTGTTTCTAACTCACTCAGGCCGCGAATCCCTCCGACAAAATCGATACGTTGATCGCGGCGTAAATCGGTAATGCCTAAAATTGGTGCCAATAAATAGTCGGTCAATAAACTCACATCTAAACTGGCCACGGGGTCGCTTGGAATTTGTTCCAACCGAATATTTAATTGATACCATCGTCCCGACAAATACATTCCAAACTCCCCACTTTGTTGAGGTTTAACTGGTTGAAGACTGGAATGAATATTAAAATGAGACTGTAATTGTTTAAATAATGCAGTGTGAGTTAAGCCATTGCAATCTTCAACTACACGGTTGTAATCCAAAATTTGCGTTTGATGGTCAGGAAAAATCACGCTAAGGAAATAATTATAAGCCTCGGTGCCTGTATGGTCAAGATTATTGGCTTGGCGAATAGCCGCGACTCGGGCTGCCGCTGCCGAGCGATGGTGGCCATCGGCGATGTATAGATAATCCATCTGGTTAAAAATTGAAGTTAACGTTTCAAGATGCTCTGGTGCTTGGATTACCCATAAAGTATGTACTACCCCATCCTCTGCAACTACCTTGATAGCCGGCGGTGCCGTCGTTAGGGTCTTGACTAATTCGTCGATTGTGGCATGATGTTTATAGGTGAGAAATACTGGACCTGTTTGCGCATTAAGTGAATCAATATGACGTACTCTGTCATCTTCTTTTTCTGGACGAGTAAGCTCATGTTTGCGAATCCGCTGACTGTTATAGTCAGCCACTGATGCCACCGCAACTAAACCAATTTGATGATGATTACCCATCGTTAAACCGTAAAGATAGTAACAAGGTTGCGAGTCCTGTTGCAAAATGCCTTGTTGAATTAAGCGTTGTAAATTATCCGCGCCTTTGGCATAAACTATTTCGGCATAGGGGTCAACATCAAGGGATAAATCAATTTCTGGTTTAGAAATATGTAAAAAACTATAAGGTCGCCCGACCGCACGTTGACGGGCTTCGGTGGTGTTTAACACATCATAAGGCGGTGCAATCACGGCCTGAGCATATTCAGGCCGGGGGCGTAATCCTGCAAAAGGACGAATGAGAGTCATTAATTTATTAACTCCTGGGTTGAGATTTAGATTATCCGTCAATTTAAACATCTTGGAGTACGGAATTTATTCCGTTGGAATTCGGCATTCATCCCGCCTCAAACGGAATAAATTCCATACTCCAACGACATTGACTGAATAAAAAACCGTAGTTGTTATTATTGTTGGCAATCGCCACCATGAATTTTATTGATAGTTTATTATATGCTATCTTTTACAAGATTTGATAACTTTTCGACAAAATTTGACAATTTAAAGTTTCAATTTTAATCGGGCCAAGATTTGACAACTTTTAGAAAGTTGTTAATCTTTCGACCAGTTGTTAAATCTAAAAAAGAACAATTTTTAAGTTGGAGTGCGGACTTATGCGTAAAAGTCGTATTAACCCTGTAGCCGATCCAGTTTTGAAAAATAGACTGATTATTGCCAATGACCCACAGTTTTCTATAAAAAAATGGGGCATGATGATAGTAACGATGGCCATTATCATTGGTGTATTTTTACTCGGTTATTCTTTTCCTCATTTTTTTGATGTTTTTATCGGCTCGGACCAGCCTACCAAAGAGGCCAGCACTGCGCCTGGCACCAACACTGTCGTTACCACGCTATCAACTCCTTTACCAATTTCTGCTACTATAGCTTCTCCGCAGTCAAGTGCGACAACGGCAGTTAAGTCATCTTCACTACCCGCAACCGTACCAACGGCACCGCCACGGAGTCCAAAACCGGTTTTGGACTCCAATCTGGTGCCCACATCGGCCGGCACCCCCATATCGACGACTGCTCCTCCTTCTACTGCACTTTCTAGTAAACCTGAGATTGCGGTAGTAACTCCGGCACCAATTGCTCCTACCAGCAGTGCGAGTACGCCAGTAGTATCAACTCCAGAAGTTCAACCAAAGGCAATCCTAACGGCTGAAATATCTCCACCTAAAATTACGAATTATTCTGTGAGTGATTTACTGGCCAGGGCCCAGGAGCAACTGTCGAAGCAACGATTCACTTCTCCTAAAGGCGATAATGCTTATGAAACTTATCAAGCATTAGCCAAATTGGATACTGATAAAGCTAATTCACTGTTAGATATGGTGGTTAACTGGTATGTCGAGCAAGGTCAAGAATTTATTAAGAAGGGAAAAATTACCCAACCTAAAAATACCAATGCCTACGAGATGTATCAAAAACTTAAAGAAATGGCACCCACACATCCTCAAACTGAACAACTGTGGGAAGCTATTTTAGCCAAATTGAAGGAATTGACCACTCAAAAAGTTCTCCCCGACAAGTTTACTCAAGCTAACCTTAACAATGCTTATGCACTTTATCAACAACTGGTTACCGTAGCACCTAATAGTCCAGAAACGCAGTTGTTTTTGAACAATATTATTTCACAATTGTTAACACAAGCCGAGCAACAAATTGCCGATAAAAAATGGGCCACGCCCAAAAATGATAATGCCGTGGATACTTATCAAAAAATCTTAAAATTGGCACCGGCTAACCCTCAAGCTAAAGCTGGGCTTGATCAAGTTGCCGACAAATATTATGAGATTGCGGTAGGACATCAAAAGCGCGGCAAAGATTCCTCCAGTTTGATGATGATTAAACGTGGTTTAGAAATTTCTCCAGCTCATGTCGAGCTATTGAAGTTAAAATCAGAAGTGGGAGATAAATTTAAATAACTCACCTTACGCACGGTTAACTCAACCACCCCCAACTTAGTAAGGAGGGGAGTAAGCACCACCAGCCTCGCAGGGAAGATTCCCCGCCTTAGTAAGGAGGGGAGTAAGCACCACCAGCCTCGCAGGGAAGATTCCCCGCCTTACCAAGGAGGGGCTAGGGGTGGTGCGTAAGGTGAGTAAATAATAGTTCGATTTTAGATTTGATTTTAGATTTGATTTTAGATTTGACAACTTGTCGAAAGTTGTCAAATCTTTACCAAGGGCTTTCTTTATGTGTCAAGACCTACATTTACGACAACGTATCGCCCAAACCAGTGCGCGTTTGATGGTTCAAGAGGGCATTAAAGATTATCACTTTGCTAAATGCAAAGCGGCAGTTCGACTTGGGGTACCTCATACCAAACATTTACCTAGTAATCGGGAAGTTGAAGACGAAATCAGCCTCTATCAACGTCTCTTTTATGCGGAGACTCAACCGCGACAACTACAACAGTTACGACAAGTGGCATTAGAAGCTATGCGTTTATTTTCTCGCTTTAATCCTCACTTGGTTGGTGCCGTACTGGAAGGGACTGCACATCAATATTCTGATGTTACCCTCCACCTATTTACCCATCATTCAGAAGAAGTAGCATTCTTTTTGCTGGAAAAATGTATTCCTTATCGCTTAAACGAATATCATTTTCGACTACCACCACAGGTCAGTTATCCTAGTTATCATTTTATGGCAGGGGAAGTGGCGATAATTTTAGTTATCTTTGGTATCGATGATATTCGTTGGTCACCGCCTAGTCTGGTCAATGGTAAACCAATGCGTCGTGCCGATTTACGGGCCGTGGAAAAATTGCTTTAGATTAGAGTTGACAACTTTTCGAAAGTTGTCAACTCTTGGTTTGATTGGTCAACTCTTGGAAATTTTAATCATGTATATTACTATTTTTGGTGCCAGCTACGTTGGTTTAGTCACCGGCGCGTGCTTTGCCGAAGTCGGTAATCAAGTGTTATGTGTTGACGTGGATGCCAATAAAATTGCTCGGTTGCAACAAGGCCAAGTGCCTATTTATGAACCGGGATTGGCCGAATTAGTAATCGAAGGACTAACCAGCGGTCATTTACAATTTACCACCGAGGTCACTACAGCGGTTGCACACGGAGAAATTCAGTGCATTGCCGTCGGCACCCCCGCCGGTGAAGATGGCTCGGCGGACCTCTCTTATGTGTTGCAAGTGGCGCAAACCATTGGGCAACAGATGACTGGTTATAAATTGATTATTGACAAGTCCACGGTACCCGTAGGGACTGCGGAAAAGGTACGAGAAACGATAAAAGTAGCTCTTCAGCAACGACCAGTTGATTATGAGTTTGATGTGGTATCTAATCCCGAATTTTTAAAGGAAGGGGCTGCCATTGAAGATTTCAGAAAACCAGACCGCATTATTGTTGGCGCCGATAAACCGCAACCTACTGAAATCATGCGTGAATTATATACGCCCTTTAATAGAAATCATAACAAATTAATTATCATGGATATTCGTTCCGCCGAATTAACTAAATATGCAGCTAATGCCATGTTAGCAACTAAAATTAGTTTTATGAATGAATTGGCCAATTTGGCGGACCGAGTAGGTGCTGATATCGAACAAGTACGAATTGGAATCGGCTCCGACCCCCGTATTGGTTTTCATTTTATTTATCCAGGTTGTGGTTATGGCGGCTCCTGCTTCCCCAAAGATGTGCGGGCATTGCAAACAACGGCGAGGCAAACCGGCTTATCGCCACGATTATTAGAAGCAGTGACCGCGGTGAATCAATCTCAACCGCTACAATTAATTCAAAAAATTCAAGCGCATTTTCATAATCAGTTATCAGGACATTGTTTTGCTTTATGGGGACTAGCGTTTAAACCGAATACGGATGATATGCGCGAAGCACCCAGTCGACAGATTATGGAAGGTTTATGGCAACTAGGTGCCCGCGTACAAGTCTATGATCCGGAAGCGATGGAGGAGGCGCGGCGATGGTATGGCGAGCGTCAGGATTTACAATTATGTGACTCCCCCATAGCCACTCTGCATAATGCTGATGCCTTGATAGTTGTCACCGAATGGAAAATTTTTCGTAGCCCCGATTTTAACTTAATTAAATCTCTATTGAAACAACCGGTAATTTTTGATGGTCGTAATTTATATGACCCGCAACGATTGAAACAGTTGGGGCTGATTTATTATGCCATTGGACGTGGCGAAAGAACCATTTGACAACTTAGATTTGACAACTTAGATTTGACAACTTAGATTTGACAACTTTTCGAAAGTTGTCAAATCTCGGTCAGCCACCCCCAACCATTCCTTGGTAAGGGAGCAATGCCATTAAGTTAAGCCGCGTTGGAGTCCAAACCTTCAGATTTGGACGAGA
>DZAL01000403.1 GCA_022729575.1 Thiomargarita sp. | reverse complement strand
GCACGATTTCCGACCGTGCTGAGGGTACCTTCGCACTCCTCCGTTACTCTTTTGGAGGAGACCGCCCCAGTCAAACTACCCACCATACACTGTCCTCGACCCGGCTTACGGGCCTAAGTTAGAACCCCAAACACACCAGGGTGGTATTTCAAGGATGGCTCCATGCAAACTAGCGTATGCACTTCAAAGCCTCCCACCTATCCTACACAAGTATGTTCAAAGTCCAGTGTAAAGCTATAGTGAAGGTTCACGGGGTCTTTCCGTCTTGCCGCGGGTACACTGCATCTTCACAGCAAATTCAATTTCGCTGAGTCTCGGATGGAGACAGTGGGGCTATCGTTACGCCATTCGTGCAGGTCGGAACTTACCCGACAAGGAATTTCGCTCATTTTGTTACATGTTCACTTCAACTCTCGTCTTGCGAACAGGGTCGATTCATTTCTGTCGACCTCTTTATGTCGCCATAAAGTTCGGACTATATCTTCACTGTATTACCAGTGTCAGGCGTATAGTCTCTGAGGATTTTCAATCTAATAAGACATCTAACGATTGAACCTTTCCTGCTGATTGTCTGCACCTAACGCATTTTCACCACCATGAGGCGGTAGCGTAGGATACTCAGATTTTCCAGCATATAGCCTAATTTTACTAAGGCTAACGAATTCTCGAAAACCTTAGGACCGTTCATCGTGTTAATACAGTTCTTTAAACAAAAGGACTATACGATTTGAATAGTAAAATATTCAAATCCTCCATATTGCTATGGAGTTCGGACTATATCATCAGTTACAAATCTGTAACTGCCTGGCGTATAGTCTCTGAGGATTTTTCTAATTTCAAAAAGCTTAGGATTTCACTATCGGAATATTTCCGTCTCTTAGCACCACCATCATTCATATCACTCCTAATCCTCAAAACCTCTTTCAATCCTTCCACAGTCAGAGGTTCACCCTCCTGCATCAGATTAGTAAGCTGTTTGAATTTCGCAAAGTCGCGTTTCTTCTTTGCAGATAGAAACCCAAATCTATCAAAAAAAGGAATAACATTATCCACAATGGAGTTGAAATTGTTAATTTCATAATACCAAACACCATCTCTTCTGCCACGTAATGTCCCGCATCCTAAATGTTGTTTGAATAAAGCTAAGACCACCTTATCCTGTTGTGACACATTAAAGCACAGTGAAATTTTCCACGGCATAGAATAATCACTCCTCTTACGAAAGGACACGTTAAAACTCCCTTCGCCATCTGTAAATCCAGCGAGGTAGTAACCAATATGTTCTGGAATACCATTCACTCTTAACATAATGTCTCCATTAGAAATCTTTCCTGCTGATTGTCCGCACCTCTTAGATTGTCACTGTTTCCGTAAAAAACGAAACGAGTACTAGAGGATACACCGGAGTTTCCAGCATATAGCCAAGTTTTTTTACGTAACTACAACCAGTCATCTCTTCTATAGTTACGGCCGCCGTTTACCGGGGCTTCGATCAAGAGCTTCGCCTTGCGGCTGACCCCATCAATTAACCTTCCGGCACCGGGCAGGCGTCACACCCTATACGTCCAC
>DZAL01000283.1 GCA_022729575.1 Thiomargarita sp. | reverse complement strand
GGCAGTGTCGTTATACCTTGATTAATGGTCGAGTGGTATATCAACGTGGATAGCATTTAGGACTCCCTCCCCCGGCACTAGCCGGTTGGAGTAGAGGCTTTAGCCTCAATGCCATTAAGTTAAGCTAAAGTTACGGCGTTGGAGTCCAAAGCTTCAGATTTGGCAACGCCGTCTTACCTTAACCAGTCTCGTCCAAATCTGAAGATTTGGACTCCAACGCGACCTAACTTAATGGCATTGCGGCTAAAGCCTCTACTCCAATTTATACACTAAAATAGGTGTTGCACACTAGGTGACCTCCATTAATTTGGCGGGACTATCGAAAATTCCCAAACCTGGCCTGGCAGAGGCTAAGTTTCCCTATCTACACGCTTCCTTTGAGTATCTCATAACCCCTCATGTAACAAAGCTCCGCTTTGTACTCCTGGTTCATGCGGAGCGTGATAACGAGGTGAATACATCGCCCCATAATCCTTGAATATCAATTTAAGTTATTAAGTAACATTTAATATATAATTAATTTTATGTAATTATTTGTTAATTTGCATAACTTTTCTATTTAGGAAGCTAGAAAAATTTATTTATTTAATAAAATCAATAGTATTGAAAATATTTACGTCAATCAAAAAATCAGAATTATTGACACATAAAAAAAAAGCGTATACTGCGTTTTACATTAAAATAAAATTTTTTTAAGATTCAGACCGGCTGAGTTTACAACTCTATCGTAGGGATATTCCAAATCCAATTCAGTTTCGGTCTGAGTAAATCGCTTTACGTGTTACTTAGTTTGAATTGTAGATTATCGCAGATACTGCGGTATTTTCCCTCACCCCCGGCCCCTCTCCCAGAGGGCGAGGGGCGAAAGAAAATACCAGAGAATTTTTGCTTCAGTACTTAACACCCATGAAGTTGATTAAAGTCTTAGTCAAACGATGACACCAGAGCGAATGAATCGGTATCATCCGCGTCATCTGTGATTCAGACCCAAGCGTGCGTAAGGTAACAAACTAAACATTTTAGGAGAACAATGATGTCAGGTAAACCATTTTTTATCACTTTGGGTATGTCATCACTACTGGTATTGACATGTCATGCTCAAACTCCACCAGAAGGTTCAACCACTTCTAATGGTAGCCCCACGGTTACTTCAGAGCAATCTTCTACTCAATCAAATCAACAAAATTCTCAAGCGGTGACTCCATCTCCGTCTAAAGAATCTTCTAAAACTGGGGACGTTACGACTCCACTCTCCCCTAAATTGCCTATCTCTGGACCATTGCCAGCCCAACCACCGGCGCCAAAACCAGCCCCGTTAGAAGCATTTCTGGGAGCGATGAAACCCATTTTGGCTACGCCTAGCAAAGTGGAAGGTTATGTGGTTGAATCGGAGATAGCTCCTGAGGTGCCGGCAGAAAGCAAAATCGGCGGATTTCCGGTCAAACAAGGTCCCATTGCTTTGACTGCCGAGCAGATTAAACAATTTCAAGCCTTGGTGCTGGATGAAAAAAGCTACTTTTGGGGACCGGCGAAAAAATGTTTGTTGCAGCCCAAAGAGGTGTTACGTTTTATCAAGGGTAACGAAGAGGTTTCCGTATTATTTTCCACGTATTGCAGTATGTGGTCGTTTGTCTATCAAGGACGATTGAAAAATCAAGATTATGCCCAAGTGGAAAAGGGGATGAGTGATTTTCTCACCTCAGCATTTCCACCGCCAGAATCTTCACCACCCACTCAATAAGTAATGGTCCATTCTCATCAACTTAATTTAGGAGGTTTTAATACCATGCGTATGCGGAAGTTTAAAGTTCATTGGGCCGTATTGACCCTGCTGATTTCTATGGTTGCGTTGCCTACTGGGGTGAGCGCGGCGACACTTCATGCGATTATTGTGGCGGATACTAATGATGCTGATATTGGTGCTCAAAAGGACGAGGAGGATATTAAAAAATTGGTAGAAAATATTGGCCAAAATACTTGCTTGCAACCAGCAATCACCACGATTGACGGTGCCGCGGTTGCCCCCGGTGGCGGTGGCTATGACAAGGTGAAGTCTGCCATAGAGAACTTGTCAGTCGCCGCGAACGATGTAGTTCTCTTTTACTATTCTGGTCATGGAGCAAATGCAGAAACTGGTTCCAGATGGCCCGGTTTAGGAGTGGAAGGACAAACGACACCACGTAGCAGATGGATAGAGTTGGCTTGGGTGAGAGATACCCTCAAAGCTAAAAATCCACGTTTGTTCATTGCCATGGCGGATGCTTGCAATGTCTTCCTCAGTGGCGGCGGTGGTCGTGGGCATCAAAGAGGCGCACAACCGTCCGCTTATGAGCAACTCTTTCTAGGTTACAGTGGTTCCATTGTGGCTTCTGGTTCTATTCCAGAGCAATATTCCTTCGGTGGTGCAGATACTGGCGGGTTATTTACGCAACAGTTTTTGAAGAGTTTGTACCAAGGATTGAACTCTGCTACTCCGGACTGGAATAACATTATGAATCAGGCTATTCAAGCCATTCCGGTAAGACATCCACAACAATCTGTGCAGCAACCGCAAAAGGATGTACAAGTGATTAAGAGTAGAGGGTTGCCACAGAGTGCTTGTGCGGCATCAGACAATATTTTACATTCTTCCCCGCTACATCCCAATGGCACACCCTCACCCAGTCCGAAAGGGACCTGCGCTGATAATGTTTACGAACACAAGAATGGGCAGAGATGTTGCGTGGATAAAGGAGGAAAGGAGCATTGCTATAACGATTAGGGTAGCCGTCTGAATAGCCTCTGTAAGTATCTACAGAGGCTATCGCTACGGTTAGCGATAGTATCTGTCGAGTCTGCTAGGGACCAAAAGATTGGAATAGGACCATCTCACCTTACGCACTAAACGACTGTCAAGCCTGTTTAAAAGTTAGAGTCCGGAATTTATTCCGTGCCATAGCCGTAGCCGTAGCCGTTGGAGTCCGGAATTTATTCCGTCCTTGGTCATGGCACGGAATAAATTCCGGACTCCAACCCAACTTCAGGCAGGTTTGACACTTTGCGTAAGGTGACTGACCATATCGGCCTTAATCGGCGATTTAAACATTCACCATCATCACCAGGAGATACCAGCATGACCTTGAAACCACTTTATTACTTAGGCTTCCTTTGGATGACCCTGATACTGAACAGTTGCAGTACCCAGGGTGCCAAAGACCCTAAGCGAAAATGGGCATTACTCATTGCCAACCAAAGTTATACAACCGAACCCTTGCAGAATCCCATTGGGGATGCCAAAAAGGTCGCGGTGGCCTTGCAAAAATCTGGGTTCACCACGTTTATTTATAACGACTTGTCCTCCAGGACCGACATGGAAAGAGCCGTTGACTATTTTTTCCGCCAAGTGGATGGCGACGATACCGTATGGATTTACTACGCTGGTCACGGCGTTCAAGAGAATGGGAAAAATTACTTGCTTCCCACGCAAGCCAAAATTAATGCCCAGACACTCTCTGACCAGGCCTTACCTGCACAAGCGGTCATGCAGAAAATGTCCAAACGAAACGGAGTCAATATTATGGTATTAGATACCTGTCGCAGTCCGATACGGACTCCAACCCATGACTTAGCCGAAGTGGGCGGCGGCAATGTTTTGATTGTCTTCTCCACCGCTTCCGGAAAAGAATCTCCAGAAGGTCAACCAGGTGAAGGCAGTCCTCTGGCAAAATATTTGGTGGCAGGTATCAACCAATTACCTTGGTTGTCTCTGGAGGACTTGTTCCAAGAAGTAGGTACCCAAGTACGAGCCGAATATTCTAAACAATCCAAATATCAGGACAGTTTTGTTTATGTCTATGGCTGGACTGGCAAACGTTTTTGCTTGTCTCGCTGTTTAGACAATCAAAATATCACCATCACCCCCTAACAGGAGAACCATTTATGTTGATGACCACACACTCATTTGTTCAACGGCCACTAAAACTACTACGGTGGCTGGGTTTGCTCTGCTGCGGTTTGGCACCGTCGGTAACCCTGGCGGCCACACTTCATGCCATTATCATCACGGATACTAGCGATCCCTCACTTCATGCTGACCAAGATAGAGATAACCTCAAGCAATTGGTTGCGAATATCCACGAAGCAACGGGTTTGGAGTCAAACTCAACCTCAACCGTAATTATTGAGGTGGTGCCACACAGCGGGTATGAAAAAGTCAAGAATGCCGTCACCGGGCTGCCAGTCACTGCGGAGGACGTGGTGATTTTTTATTATGCAGGTCACGGTAACAACACCGAGCAGTCCTCGTGGCCTGCCATGGCAGTGGAAGGGGAAGATACTAAAGACGATAAACTGGTAGAGTTAAATTGGGTGAAAGAGACGCTGTCAAATAAGTCACCACGGTTGCTGATTGCGATAGCGGATACTTGTAATGAGTTTCTTGACGAACCGTCGCGTGGTGAGGGCACCATTTTGGGAGAAGGGGTGGGGTCTTACAAACAAGCTTACCGAAAGCTGTTTTTAGGCTACCGAGGAGTGATTATGGCGGCGGGTGCTATCCCAGAGCAACAGGCTTTTAGTAACCAGGGGGGTGGACGTTTTACCCAACAATGGTTGACCAGTCTGAAGGAGGAATTGAAATCTGCTGAACCCGATTGGAATAACATTGCAGTAGGGAGTGTGAAGGACATTCCGGTGGAAAATCCAGTGGAGGCTCGTGACCAAAAAGTACAGAGTCCCCAAATGGAGGTTAAAGTAAAAGCAGTGGCTTTAGCCGATGGAAATGAGGAAAATGAGGACGGGGGAAGTCTGCTATTGAGTCATAACCAGCCGCCACTTAAGCCTGATGAGATGGTGTGTGCGCAACAGTCTGCTGG
This sequence comes from Thiomargarita sp., assembly GCA_022729575.1. Lineage (GTDB taxonomy): Bacteria > Pseudomonadota > Gammaproteobacteria > Beggiatoales > Beggiatoaceae > JAABRD01. Next base: position 1,724 of record DZAL01000283.1, on the reverse strand, counting down.
ATGGGGAACGTGTTATCTGGGTACGGCAGAGGAAGGGGGGAGAAAGTGGAGTGTGTTTGTGGAAGCCAAAGGTTGGCTTAACCAGTGGCAAGGCTGGTATTATCAGTCTTCTCTCAGTGAGAATCGTTCCAAAGGACACTTTATTTCTGCCACGACTGACCCCAAATTGGTACCTATGTTGACGTTGGGTGGTCGCTATGATAAGTTATCTGTTGCACTAACTTTTTTGTCCGAATCATATACCTTTCCAAAAATTTCATCATGGAGAAAAGAATTGTGGCCAATTGGGGAGGGAGAAAACCGGCAGTGGGAAGATCTGTTGGTAGAACGCCAAAGTCAAGACACGGCCGAGCGGGTTGAAACTGATGTGACTTTAGGTTATTCTATATTGCCGGAACTACAAATCGGCATTGGTTTTAAGAGAGCTACTTTGGATTATGATTTTCACGGTGTGGCCATTTTGCCTGACAGTACCATTTTCCCCGGCGGTAGCGAAAAACCTTATGATCAGGTTACAGGAGGACAATATACGATTTATGGTCTCTCTCTAAACATTGGCGGGCAAACTTGCATGGCAAACTGGTTAGGCGTTAATGTCTCGATGTTTGGTAACTTTTCGTATGGTGCACTGAAAACGAAGTGGAAGTGGAACGTGAATGATGACGAGAATGATAGTGATTATACCACTTACCATTCCACTGATTTGGGTCTGTCGTGGGAACTTTCAAGATGGCAACAATGGGTCCCTGAGATTAGATTTGGGTATCGAGCACAGACTATTTATACTGATACTGCCTATGGGGATGGAGTAGATACCACCGAAGGATTTACGTTGGGATTGCGGCTGATTTTTTAGGGAGGGTAGGATCACTGCCATTAAGTTAAGGCTGGAGTCCAAATCTTCAGATTTGGACGCGGGTTTGCCAAATCTGAAGATTTGGACTCCAGCAGGGTGTGAAATTCCTTTTCAGACCATCACAACTTTTTCTCTTTTCTACGCGCTGGCATTACGGTCGCGTGGGAACTAGGAAATAACCAAACCTGACAGGTCTGTTAGATCTGTCAGGTTTAAACCATTGTCTGGTGCATGACTACCTTATTTTAGCCGGTTCTAGGTTTCCTAAACCTTTGAGGTTTAGGAAACCTTGACCTCTGATAATCGATTGGATTTTATAGTAATATCCTTATCTAGTTGTCCCATAATAAGTTTGACCAAACCGCAGGGATAACACCCCTCCGAGGGGTGTTATCCCTCAGAAGTACAACAGTAGGTGAATATTACTATAAAACTTCCATTGGTTTGGAGGGACTACCCAAAAAAACCGATAAGTAGTGAAGCAGAAATTTTCTGGTATAATGACGCCCCTCACCCCCGGCCCCTCTCCCAGAGGGAGAGGGGAGAGGGGAGAGGGGAGAGGGGAGAGGGAGAGGGGAGAAAACCACTGGTGTTGCCTGTCTCCCCTCTCCCTCTGGGAGAGGGGCCGGGGGTGAGGGCGACGAATGCCTCCATTAGTTTGTAGGGACTACCGAGGATTTAAAGAAAGTGAGGATAAACCTAACAGGTCTGTTAGACCTGTCAGATTTGACCGAGACTTTAGAAAATTTTACTGGATTAAATGGTTCATGTCAAGTTTTAGAAGGAGGGTCTGAATCAGAATCAAAAAAATTTAATTATAGTAAAATCCATATAAAATTGTACGTACCCTCTGGAGTGCAATAAGAAT